>NZ_JBHFKZ010000002.1:0-196253 GCF_042879375.1 Photorhabdus sp. RM323S | reverse complement strand
ATTAAAAGCTTGATGCTCAAAGAAACTGACTGTTATTTCGTCATGAATTAACTGTTGTTCACTCTTCAAGACTTTAGTGTATTTTTTTGTGATACGGTCTTGTGAGTGCCCACACAGATTGTCTGATTAATTGTTAAAGAGCAGGCTGAAACAAAAATTAATATTCTCGTTCAACCGGGCTGCATATACTACGCTTTTCGCCCGCAGAGTCAAGCGCTTAATTCACTTTACTCTGTCTGGCCTCACACGTTTTGTCAGCGTTGTGTCGGTCAGTGGTGGCGCATTATAGGGAGTTCTTCGGCGCTGGCAAGTATTTATTTGAAAAAAAACTGTTGTTCGCCGATTTTTCCAACGAAATGCGTATTTTTGGAGTTTTTTTACACAAAAATAGATATCATCGACAGTAATTATTCCCAAACTAAAGTAGTATAAATAGATAAATACGGGAAAAGGTTCAAATCTACTATGCAATTTAAAGAACAAAGAAAAGCTTCCCAGAAAAACCTTTCTTATCTTTTAGCTGAAAAAATCGGACAACAGATTTTGTCTGGCGAATATAAAACTGAAGCCATCCTTCCTGGTGAAATAGAACTCGCTGAACAGTTTGACGTCAGCAGGACTTCTGTTCGTGAAGCGATAAAAATACTTGCAGCCAAAGGTATGCTATTACCTCGCCCACGTATTGGTACCCGCATCATGCCAACTATTCACTGGAATTTCCTTGATCAGGATTTATTAAAATGGTGGATGAATCGTGATAATCTTAGCCAAGTGATTGAACACTTCCATATAGTGAGATTAGCAATAGAACCACAAACTTGCTTCCTTGCTGCAAAAAATGCCACACAAGAACAAAAGAAACAGCTTTTACATCTAATAGATGAAATGTATCTGCTGAAAGAAAATTTTAACCGGGAAAAATGGATAGATATTGATTACCAGTTCCACCACACCATTTATAAATCCTGTGGAAACCCATTTTTAGGTTCTTTTGCCAACTTATTTCGCCCAGTTTATCAGAACTATTTCGAAGCTATTATTTCTGATAAAGTTGTACAACTGGAAGCCCATAAAACAATTGTCGATTCAATCATCAAAGGTGACAGTCGTAGCGCACTTCTCGCTTGTCACAAGTTATTAACAGAGCATGAATGATCTTATATAGTAATGTATTAGATTAATATCTAATCAAACATGGTTTAGATAAACACCGTAGGATTATTAATGGTAAAAACCGCTCGTAATATGGCGGGGCTACCCTGGATTGCTGCAATAGCTTTTTTTATGCAAGCTTTAGATGCAACAATTCTCAACACAGCATTGCCCGCTATTGCTGAAAGCCTCGAACACTCACCTCTGGCAATGCAATCTGCTGTTGTCAGCTATACTCTGACTGTTGCTTTGCTCATTCCAGTTAGTGGCTGGCTAGCAGATCGTTTTGGTACCCGCCGGGTATTTATTTTTGCTGTATCCTTATTTTCTTTAGGCTCCCTAGCCTGTGCTTTGTCAGGTAATTTGGCGTTTCTGGTTATTTCCCGTGTAATTCAGGGAATTGGTGGTGCAATGATGATGCCGGTTGCCCGCCTTGCTTTATTACGCGCATACCCACGCAGTGAACTTTTAGCCGTTATGAATTTTGTCACCATGCCAGGGTTAGTAGGACCAATTCTGGGTCCTATGCTCGGTGGATTATTAGTCACTTATGCTACCTGGCATTGGATATTTATTATCAATATCCCAATTGGTTTATTGGGGATTATTTATGCTAAAAAGCATATGCCTAATTTCACAATGCCAAAACGTTCATTCGACTTTTTCGGTTTCATACTTTTTGGACTGAGTTTAGTCATGGTTTCCGTTAGCTTAGATTTACTGGGAGAGAGTTCGTTACCAGGCTATATACCTCTCACAGTTATGTTCGGCGGTTTTATGATATTATTTGGCTACCTGATGCATGCCAGAAAACACCCTCAACCACTTATCAGCCTGAAGTTATTCCGTACTCGCACATTTTCTATCGGTATTATCGGTAATCTTGCTACGCGCCTGGGAACCGGGTGCATTCCTTTTCTGATGCCTCTGATGCTACAAGTTGGTTTTGGTTATTCAGCAATCCTTGCCGGAATGGCGATGGCACCAACAGCTATCGGTTCTGTTATAGCTAAATCTTTTGTTACTAATGTATTAACACGTTTTGGGTATCGTAAGACTTTGGTTAGCATAACAGTCATCATCGGATTAATGATTTCCCAATTTTCGCTGCAATCACCAGAAATGTCCGTTGTTCTTTTAGTTATCCCACTATTTTTACTCGGTATGGCAGTGTCCATTCAATTTACTTCGATGAATACCATTACTCTGGCTGATCTGACCGATAATAATGCTAGCTCAGGAAATAGTTTATTAGCGGTAACTCAGCAGTTGTCTATTAGTTTCGGTGTTGCAGCAAGTGCTGCTATCCTCCGTTTCTATGAGTCCATACCTTATGGAACAACCGTTGATAACTTCCACAATACTTTTATGACAGTGGGAATAATTACTTTACTCTCGTCTTCCACCTTCCTGTTATTACATAAGGAAGATGGCGATAATATGATCAAGAAATAAGAAACAGAATACTTAAGAACGGGAAACTGAGTTACGCTCAATCAATGTTGGAGTTAATACTAACAACTTAGGATCACTATCCGGGTTATCCATCCGATAAAGCAAAGTATCAACAGCCAGTTTTCCCAATTCATCTTTTGGCTGATGAATGGTTGTCAAAGGTGGAATCATATAAGGGGCCAGGTCGATATCATCATAACCAATGATAGAGATATCATCCGGCACGGAAAGCCCTGCTTGATAAAGAGCCTGATAAGCGCCAACAGCCATTGCATCATTGCCAGCAAAAACAGCTTCAGGTGGCTCTGGATGTTGCAGCAATTTTTGCATTGATGCAAAACCACCAGAAAATTCAAAATCACTATAAATTTCATATCCTTCAGGAATAACAAGGCCAGCGTCTGCCATTGCTTTTTTATATCCTTCCAACCGATAGCTAGCAGGCGTTTTATCTTGCGGACCCGCAATACAGGCTATTTTCTTAAAACCACAGCTGATGAGGTAATTGGTGGCCATCTCCCCTCCCAATAAGGAGTTGTCCTGAATAACATCGCTAACAATATCAAATGGAGACCAATCCATCATGACCATCGGTACAGGGGGATAACGGCGTAAAACATTACAAGAATTGTGCTGGTTCTCAGTACACATGATCAGCAGCCCATCTACTCGCTTTTGCAGCAACGTTTCCATGCTGTAATCCATCCGTTTGGTATCACCCTCTGTATTACACAAGATAAGGCTGTAACCACGTTCATAACAGTTTCTTTCAACCCCTCTTACAATTTCAGCATAAAAGGGGTTATTACTGGTTGTTACCAACATACCAATGGTTTTGGTCTGCTTGATTTTAAGACTTCGTGCAAGCGCTGACGGAGCATAATTTAGTTGCTCAATAGCATCATTAACTTTCTTTTTTACACCATCACTGACATAACGGTTATTGTTAATAACATGAGACACAGTTGATGTGGAGACGCCTGCAAAACGGGCAACATCTTTCATTGTAGCCACAGTCAGTCCTGTTCAGTTAAAAATGCATCAATTTCATTTCGCCACGGGACAGAAGGCTGAGCTCCCTGACGGGTTACCGCTATTGCAGCAGCAGAGTGGGCAAACCGTACCGCAGATAACATTGCTTTTCCTTCCAGCAAAGCTGTCACGAACGCGCCATTGAAAGTATCTCCCGCCGCAATAGTATCAACAACGTTAACTTTAAATCCCGGAACAATTTCTCCTTTCTGACCTTTTTCACTCAACCATACACCACGGCTACCCAACGTGATAATGACTATTGCAATACCTTTGTCATGCAATATCTGAGCCGCTTTTTCCGCACCTGAATCATCTTTTACTGTAATTCCAGTCAGGTATTCAGCTTCAGTTTCATTCGGAGTAATGATATCCACCAGCGAGAGCAATTGATCAGATAATTTTTGTGCCGGCGCCGGATTAAGTATTACTTTAGTATCATTTTGTTTAGCTATCTCTGCGGCAAGTTGTACAGTTTCCAATGGAGACTCAAGTTGCATTAATAACGCATCCGCCTCTTCAATAATATTTTGGTAGCGATAGAAATATTCTGGTGTCAGTGCAGCATTAGCCCCCGTATTGATACCAATAACATTTTCACCTTGCTGATTAACGAAAATCAGCGCTACACCGGTTGTTTCCCCTTCAATAACTTCAATGCCAGAAGTTTTAATATTATCCATTGCTAACTGCTGGCAGATACGGGAACCAATATCGTCCTCACCGACACAAGCAATAAATTCAATATCAGCACCACTGCGACCTGCTGCTACCGCCTGATTAGCACCTTTACCACCAAAAGCAATCTGGTATTGTTTCCCGATCACCGTTTCACCCGGACGAGGGAACGACTCAAGATTCAAAATATGGTCAGCATTAATGCTGCCAAGCACTGCAAGTTTTGCTGTACTCATTAAATCTATTCCTTTTCCATATATGTCGTTACCATCAATTTAGCAACAGCACAGTAATACCGATTTATTTTTTAATAACCAACTCCAGTTCTACAGGAATAACGGCATCAACTTTTTCGCTTTTCAGCACCTTGTCTGCTGTCTGAATGCCAATGATACCAATCTGGTCAGGACGTTGAGCGATTGTCGCTCCTAATTTTCCACCTTGAACAGCTTTGATACCCTCTTGCGTGCCATCAAAACCAACAACTAATACATCTCTTTTACCTGCTGTCTGTAAAGCACGCAGAGCCCCCAACGCCATCTCATCATTCTGAGCAAATACAGCTTGTATAGCCGGATGAGCTGTCAGTAAGTTCTGCATAACATTCAAACCTTTGGTACGGTCAAAATCAGCAGGCTGACTAGCCAGCACATTAAACTTATGTTCTCGTGCTGCTTTATTAAATCCTTCACCACGTTCACGGGCAGCCGAAGTACCAGTAATACCTTCTAACTGAATAATGTTGGCTTCATTCCCTAATTTTTCAGCAATAAAATCACCCGCTATTTTACCACCCAGGCGGTTATCAGAAGCAATATGGCTGACAACCGTACCTTTATTCGCTATCCGATCGAGAGTAATTACCGGAATTTTCGCATTGTTAGCTATGATAATGGCATTACCTACAGCATCAGAATCAGTTGGGTTAATCAGCATTAGTTTAGTACCACGTACCGTCAAATCCTGAACATTAGCTAATTCCTTCGCTGGGTTATCCTGAGAATCCAGCACAATTAGGCTATAACCCAATTTATCCGCCTCTTTTTGAGTGCTCTCTTTCATGGCGACAAAAAATGGATTATTTAGTGTAGAAATGACTAACGCGATAGTATCTTTCGCTAACGCATTTACACTTATAGTCGCACCTAGTGTAACAGCAGATAAAATTGTGACTAATTTCTTCATTATCATTGTTTTATTTCCTGTAGGATGAGGTTATTTATCACTTTTGTTATCAACCAGAACGGCCAACAATATTACACTTGCTTTAACAATCATCTGGTAGTTAGAAGAAATACCTAATAAGTTTAGGCCATTATTTAAAAAACCGAGGATTAGCGCACCAATCAAAGTCCCCGTAATTAATCCCTTACCACCAGCCAGACGGGTCCCGCCCAAAACGACAGCAGCAATAGCATCCAATTCATAACCACTCCCCGCCATTGGTTGAGCAGAAGAAAGACGGGCCACTTCAATGATACTTGCTAATGCCGTCAGTAAGCCGCATAAGGCGTAAACGATAATCTTGATTTTATCGACACTGATACCAGACAAACGGGTAGCCGATTCATTACCACCCAGAGCATAAATATAACGACCTAAACGAGTGTGATGCAGGAGATACCATGCAATAACAAAAACTATCAACATTAGCCATATTGGAGTAGGAATTCCCAATGGACGACCAATACCAAACCAGCCAAACAGATCTGCATTATTACTGAATCCTGTATTTATTGGGCTACCATCAGTGTAGACGCGGGTTATTCCACGAAGTAGTAACATCATGACCAAAGTGGCAATAAAAGCCTGTACTTTACCTTTAGCAATAACTATTCCTGTACAAGCACCAATCGCAGTACCTAAAGCCAAAGCACCCACTACAGCCACCAGCGCATTAACTTCCATACCAACCAATGAAGCTGCTACTGCGCCTGTCAATGCAAGCAATGAACCAACAGACAGATCAATACCCGATGTTAAAATAACCAATGTCATCCCAACTGCCATAATGGCATTGACTGATGTCTGTTGCAGAATATTAAATAAATTATTTAACGTGAAAAAATTTGGGCTAAGAGAAGAAACTACGGCTATCAATACTAACAACGCAATCAATGACTTTTGCTTCAGTAGCCATTCTTTAGTAAACCAACGCTTAGATGTCGGTGATATGTTCGAATTCATACTGAATTACTCCCGAATCGCTCCATATTGTTTGCCAACAGCCGCCGCCATCAAAATTTCTTGAGTTGCCTGTTCAGCAAAAAATTCTCCGCTGATGTGACCTTCATACATGACCAAAATACGATCACTCATTCCTATCACTTCTGGCATTTCAGAAGAAACAAGGATGATACTCAAACCCTCTTGTTTAAACTGATTAATGAGTTGATAAATTTCTTTTTTTGCACCGACATCGACTCCCCGAGTCGGTTCATCCAAGATAAGAATTTTTGGTCTGGTCATTAATCCACGAGCAATTGCCACTTTTTGCTGATTACCTCCAGAAAGCAGGCCAATCGTCTGCTCCATTGAAGGTGTTTTGATATTAAATAACTTGATAAAGTCATTGACTGCCTGCTGCTCTTTTTTATGATTCAGGCCACCTGATTTATTACTAAAATAACGTAAAGCAGTAAGAGACATATTCTCTTTAACTGACATATCCAAAACTAATCCATCACACTTTCGATCTTCTGAAATATAAACAATCCCACAAGCTAATCCGTCCTGAGGATTACGGGTTACAACAGGCGTCCCATCCAGAGTGATTTGTCCTTGAGTTTTTGGCAACGCACCATAAATCATTTTCATTAATTCAGTGCGGCCAGCCCCCATCAACCCCGATATACCCAAAATTTCTCCGCTATAAAGGGAAAAGCTAACATTTGTCATACCGGGACCCGAAATTTGCTTAACTTCAAGCCGCTTCTTGCCACGAGGCAAATTTAAGCGAGGATATTGCTCTTCCAGTTTTCTCCCAACCATCATTTCAATCAGAGTCTCTTCTTTTAACTGCTTTACCGGCTTTTCACCAATAAATTGCCCATCACGGAATACCGTAACATCATCGCAAATTTCAAAGATTTCTTTCAGACGATGAGAGATATAAACAATACCGCACCCCTGCGATGTCAGTTCACGTATTACGTTAAACAATGATTCAGTTTCTGTATCAGTCAGTGCATCAGTTGGTTCATCCATGATGATAACTTTGGATTCAAAACTCAGCACCTTAGCTATCTCAATCATTTGCTGATCACCGATAGAAAGTTCAGCTACCCGCCAGTGACTGTTGTAACTCAAATTCAACTTTTTCAAAAGGCGATCGGCTTCCTGATACATTTTTTTCCAGTCAATGGCACCAAATTTATTAACGAATTCACGCCCCAGGAAAATATTTTCAGCAATAGTCAGTTGGGGAATAAGATTTAATTCTTGATGGATAATCCCAATACCCGCGTCCTGAGAGGATTTAGGACCAGAAAAAATCACTTCTTTTCCTAAATAATGAATTGTGCCTGTATCTTTGGTATATATTCCGGTCAATACTTTCATCATCGTGGATTTACCTGCACCATTCTCCCCTACCAATGCCATGACTTTACCCGGATAAACACATAGTGCCGCACCGGATAATGCTTTAACACCAGGAAAAGATTTGCTAATTCCTTTTAGTTCCAGTGCAGGTCGCATAACCACCTCAGAAAGTCACACCAGCACAAAGGATGATATTGGCATAAGGAGAATTCTCTCCAGTACGAATCATCGCTCGGCTATATTCCGTTTTCTCTTTCAATATATTATGACTGATATATTCCACAATAATTGAACTCCCTTGTTGTTCCTCCAGCTCCTTAATCTGAGATAATATTAATTTATGTATCAAAGGATTATAGATAATGATCTCCTCAGCTAAAAATGCAGCTTCAACCTGCATTTCCTGTGTCACGACATTAAGAACGGATATAAAACTAGGGATCCCCTGGGTTAGCGCTAAATCAATCCGCTGGGCTGAAGAAGGAATTGATAACCCAATGTCACCAATTGTAATCTGGTCAGTATGCCCCAGCCGAGAAATTACGGCTGAAATTTCAGAATTAAGTAATACACCTTTTTTCATTTTTTTATTCCATTAGCGAAACGTTTCGCTATTAAAGTAATATAGAAAGTAACATTTAAAATGCAACATTAATAATACAAAAGTGTGATCGTTATCGATAACGTTTCGACAATAAAAAACCAAAAATAAACGTTAACTTATTGAATATTTGACGCTGAATCGATTTTTAAGGTAAATATAGTATCCATCAATAAATGATGATTAAAATCTATGAAGAAAAGTGATTAGATTTTATTTATCCCAACAGATAATATTGGTACGAATTATGCAATTAGTGGAAAAAATAACTTGTTTAAGTAACTATTTGGAGAGTGGTCTGTATGAAAGACAACAGACGATTCGTTTATGCCTGCTAGCTGCACTGTGCGGGGAAAGCGTTTTCCTGCTTGGTCCCCCAGGGATCGCAAAAAGTCTGATAGCCCGCCGATTAAAATTTGCGTTTCATGGTGCCAGAGCATTTGAGTATCTGATGACCCGTTTCTCCACTCCCGAAGAAATTTTCGGTCCTCTTTCTATTCAAGCATTGAAAGAAGAAGGACGTTATCAGCGACTGACCACCGGCTATTTACCTGAAACTGAAATTGTCTTTCTCGATGAAATATGGAAAGCTGGCCCAGCAATTCTCAATACCTTGCTGACTGCAATTAACGAAAGAAAATTCAGGAATGGGGATACAGAAGAGAAAATTCCGATGCGATTACTGATAACAGCATCTAATGAATTACCTGAAGCAGATAGCAGCCTTGAGGCTCTTTATGACCGAATGCTAATCCGTATTTGGTTGGATAAAATTCAAGAAAAACAGAACTTCCGGGCATTACTTACTAACAAAAAAAATGAAAATGATAACCCTGTCCCAGAAAATATTCAGATAACAAGTGAAGAGTTTCATCAATGGCAAAAAGAGATTAATAAAATAGTCCTACCAGAGAATTGTTTTGATATTATCTATCATCTACGTCAGCAACTTGATTCGACGGAACATTCACCTTATGTTTCAGACCGACGCTGGAAGAAAGCAATTCATTTATTACAAGCTAGCGCTTTCTTCAATGGTAGAAGAGAAATATCACCACTTGATTTAATATTGTTAAAAGATTGTCTGTGGTATGATCTTCA
Organism: Photorhabdus sp. RM323S; assembly: GCF_042879375.1. Taxonomy (NCBI): domain Bacteria; kingdom Pseudomonadati; phylum Pseudomonadota; class Gammaproteobacteria; order Enterobacterales; family Morganellaceae; genus Photorhabdus; species Photorhabdus sp. RM323S. The sequence continues at coordinate 186,691 of NZ_JBHFKZ010000002.1, read as the reverse complement.
CTCTTTCAAATTATTACCTCAATATCTGAATACTCTCATGATCGAACAAGCATATCAGCAAAGAGTATCATCTCAGCAAATTGATTCACTTTATCACCAATGGATTCAAGCCCGTCAGGATAAAAACAATCAACAGGCGTTGTACCTGGAAAAACAAACAGGTTTGTTCGGACGCAAAATACAATATTCGCTACCCGATCACATTAATGAAGAAAAATTGACTTTGTTCCTGCATATACCTCTTCATATCCATGATATTCAAGTCAATTTTATTGAAACAGAAAAAAAGACGCTAAATACCTGGATAAATAAAGGTGGAAGTTTACCAGCTCGCCTGAATGGTATCGGTTTTCCACAAGATATAGCAGCCGAAATTAATTCAGTACACCAACCAGAGATTTTTGATATTAGCCGTCGTTCCTCTACTTTATATTTATCGGATGGTCAACATCAACAAAACGAAAAAAACAGCGAGTGGTTGGAAAAACTAGAGAAAATTAATCAAGAAATTTACCATCAACGCCAATTATTTAGTCAACATCAGCCATGTTTATTCATTGAAAACCATTGGCTTGCGGCAATAGAGCAAAGTTTTATCCAACTGACAGATAGAATCAATCAGTTGAAAATAAAGATGGGCAACTAACTAAATGATAAGCCTAGCAACCCTTGATCTTTTACTATCAGTAAACGAAGGTGAACTGATAGAAGAGCTTATATTAACTCTTCTGGCTTCGCCTCAATTAGCCATTTTTTTTGAAAAATATCCCCGCCTGAAACGTGCTCTATTAAAAGACATTCCCGGTTGGAAACAAGATTTACAACAAAGAATTAAAGAAGCGCTGATTCCTGCAACCTTGGCAGAAGAATTTCAGTTATACCAACAATTGCTGTCTACCAACACCGATAATTTTTATCTTAAACTTCCCGATATTTTGGAAATATTGAACCGAATTAAATCCCCTTTTATTGAAGAAGCACAGAAATTGGCAACTGGCACCACTGATCATTCAAATACATTACAAATCCTATTTATCCAACGATGGCGGCTCAGTCTGATCCTGCAAACCACAACTTTCCACAAGAAATTACTGGAACAAGAAAAAGAGCAATTACTGGCAGAATTGCAACAACGGCTAACACTAAGCGGTAATCTTGATCCTATTTTCAGTGAAAATGATAGGGCGGCGGGACGATTATGGGATATGAGTAAAAATCAATTAGATCATTCCCGAAATGCTCAACAGCTATTGATTCGCTACAGTGAATTTCTTCGCCAACAACCGGAACTGGAAAAACTGGCCCAATTACTGGGTCGTAGCCAATCTGCAAAATCAAAACCACAGGAAAGCTATCTTCTCGAACCCTGTACTACCATTAAACGGACACCCGATACCGTTCCTGAACAGGTAAATGGCATAGGGCAAAGTGATGATATTTTACGCCTGCTACCAACAGAACTGGCAATATTGGGAATTGAAGATCTGGAATATGAATTTTATCGCAGATTGGTGGAAAAGCGCTTATTGACCTATCGCTTACAAGGAGATAGTTGGCAACAGAAAACAACATTACGACCAGTCACTCATTATAATCAGGAAGAAAAGCCAAGAGGACCATTTATTGTCTGTGTGGATACTTCCGGCTCTATGGGAGGATTCAATGAAAAATGCGCCAAAGCTTTTTGTCTGGCACTGTTACGCATTGCATTAGCAGATGATCGTAACTGTCACATCATGTTATTTGCTACAGAAATTGTGCACTATGAACTATCTTCACCAGATGGCCTGGAGCAAGCTATTCGTTTTCTCGGCCAGACTTTTAGAGGCGGCACAGATTTAGCTTTTTGTCTGGCAAGCACAATAGAAAAAATGAAAGAGCAATGTTGGAAAGATGCTGATGCTGTTGTTATTTCAGATTTCATTGCCCAGCGTTTACCGGATCCACTAATCCATCAGATAAAAAATCTGCAACAGCATCAGCAACACCGCTTCCATGCGGTCTCCATGTCCCAATATGGTAAGCCCGGTATTATGCGGATATTCGATCATATCTGGCGTTTTGATACCGGACTTAAAAACCGTTTACTGCGAAAATGGCGTCACTGAATTGAATCAGAGCATGCCTTCTACCGTTTCGCGTACTTCAGGTGACCATATGCTGCATTGAACCTGACCGATATGTTTCATTTGCAGCAGTAACATCACCAAACGGGATTGACCAATACCTCCGCCAATCGACTGTGGCATATCGCCTTTGAGTAACGCCTGATGCCAATCATATTGCAAGCGCTGTTCATCACCTGTCAGCGTCAATTGGCGCTCCAGTGCTTCTGCGTCAACACGGATACCCATAGAAGAGATCTCAAAAGCATCCTCTAAAACAGGGTTCCAAACAATGATGTCGCCATTCAGACCAGCAAAGCCATCACTGTTTTGTGTCGTCCAGTCGTCATAATCCGGTGCACGAACATCATGTGATTGACCATCAGATAATTTCGCACCAATACCAATGAGGAAAACAGCACCCAACTCTTTAGCAATCGCACGTTCGCGACCTTTTGCATCCAGATCAGGATAACGGCTCAGAAGCGTTTCACTGTGAACAAAGTGAATTTGATCTGGCAGGAACGGTGCCAGACCAAACTCTTTGCTGACCGCTTTTTCTGTTTCTTTTATTGCTTCGTAAATTTTACCTACTGTCTGTTTTAGATAAGCAAGTGAGCGTTGCCCATCTCCCATCACTTTTTCCCAATCCCATTGATCAACATAAACAGAGTGAATTGGTGTTAAGCGATCCTCGTCCGGACGCAATGCTTTCATGTGAGTGTAAAGCCCTTGCTCCGGCTGAAAATCAAAACGGCCCAGTGTCTTACGTTTCCATTTAGCCAATGAATGCACTACTTCAAAAGTTGAATCAGGTAAAGTTTTCACCTTTACCTGAACCGCCTTTTCATGGCCGGATAAGTTATCCTGAATACCATCACCTAAACAGCTTAGGATTGGCCCTTGTACTTCAATCAGACCCAGCTTGTTTTCCAGCAAACGGGAAAAGAAGGATTTCACGAAACTGATTTGTTGCTGCTTCTCAATAAATGACTTTTTCATAATATTATTCTCAAATTTTTAGGTCGCCCTGATGTCCTGTTGCAAACATTAAGCAATAGAACAAGGTATAAATTCAATATACTTTAATAAAAATAGTCTTTATTCTTTATAAAATTCATTTTTAATATAGAAAAAATGAAAATTCGATAAAAAATGGAGCTGGAAATGGCAGAAATTTATCAGATCGATAATCTGGACCGTGACATACTTCACGCTTTAATGGACAACGCACGAACACCTTATGCCGAACTGGCAAAGAAATTTGCCGTCAGCCCAGGAACCATTCACGTTCGTGTAGAAAAAATGAAGCAAGCAGGGATCATCACCGGTACCAGAGTTGATATCAGTACGAAACAACTTGGTTATGATGTTTGTTGCTTTATTGGCATTATTCTTAAAAGCGCTAAAGATTACCCATCAGCTCTAAAGAAATTAAGTAACCTGAATGAAGTCGTTGAGGTCTACTACACAACAGGTCACTACAGCATCTTTACTAAAGTTATGTGCCGCTCAATTGAATCTCTTCAAGATGTACTTATCAACAAAATACAGACTATCGATGAGATCCAATCAACAGAAACCCTGATCTCCTTGCAAAACCCGATCATGCGAACAATCAAGCCATAAGATAAAATTTGTTATAACCATATTATCCACAGGTAGATCCCAACAGATTCACAGCGTACAATAGCCGCTCTTGAAATCTGTTGGGATCACTATGGCCACTATTACCTTAATCAGCGGCAGTACTATGGGCAGTGCTGAATACGTAGCTGAACATATGGCTGAAATTCTGGAAGATGCCGGTTTTTCCACCGAAATGCTGCACGGCCCCTCTCTTGATAAACTTCCTCAAGAAGGGATCTGGTTGGTAGTCACATCCACACATGGCGCAGGGGAATTGCCAGAAAATATACAACCACTGGCAGAAGAAATTTCTGAACAAAAACCGGATCTCAGCAAAGTAGCATTTGGTGCTGTTGGCATTGGCAGTTCTGAATACGATACTTTCTGTGGAGCGATAAGATCTCTTGATCAACTATTAGTGGAAAATGGGGCCAAACGCCTCGGCGATCGTCTGGAAATTGATATCCAACAACATGAGATCCCCGAAGATCCCGCAGAAGAATGGGTTAAAATTTGGGCAAACACACTCTAATTTGAACAAAAAAACAGCGAACGATTGTGGATAACTCATATAAAAAGCCGGGGTTAACCCGTAGTTATCCATAGTATAACTATCAGTCCATGATCACACTGTGAATAACTTGCTGTTTAGATCCCAGTTTATACCGACTAGGATCACGGATCATTCACAGTAAATGATCCTTTACAATGTTATGATCTTTCTAAGTAAAAATGACTTATCCACAAAAGATCACGATCCTAATAAAAGATCTAATAAAGAGATCTTTAAATAAAAAAGATCTTCTTTTAATTACCGGCGATCTTACCCACTTGGTCTATCGCCTAAACTTGAGTAGAATCCTCTTCCCTTAATACAGCACTAAGCATTCTTATAATTGAAGGTTCATCACCATGTTTTATCCAGAGCAATTTGACGTCATCATTATCGGTGGTGGTCATGCCGGTACTGAAGCTGCTATGGCAGCTGCTCGTATGGGCTGTCGAACCTTATTACTGACTCACAATATTGATACTTTGGGCCAAATGTCATGTAACCCAGCCATCGGTGGGATCGGTAAAGGGCATCTGGTTAAAGAAATTGACGCACTTGGTGGCTTAATGGCTAAAGCCACCGATCAGGCTGGTATTCAGTTTAGAACCTTAAATGCCAGTAAAGGACCGGCTGTCCGAGCAACACGTGCTCAAGCTGACAGAGTTCTTTACCGTCAAGCGATACGGAGAGCATTAGAAAATCAACCTAACCTAATGATTTTTCAACAATCTGTAGAAGATCTCATTGTTGAAAACGAGACTGTCACTGGTGCAATCACCCGTATGGGACTTAAATTCAGGGCCAAAACCGTTGTTCTGACAGTAGGTACATTCCTTGATGGTAAAATCCATATTGGTCTGGAAAATTACAGTGGAGGAAGAGCTGGTGATCCTCCCGCGATTTCATTAGCGCAGCGTTTACGTGAGTTACCTTTACGTGTAAATAGATTAAAAACAGGTACGCCACCACGTATTGATGCCAGAACCATTGATTTTAGCCAGTTAACACAACAGTTAGGTGATAATCCAATTCCAGTATTCTCTTTTCTCGGAAATATTGGGCAGCATCCACAACAGATGCCATGTTATATCACCCATACCAATGAAAAAACGCACGATGTGATCCGCAATAATTTAGATCGCAGCCCAATGTATGCAGGGATCATTGAAGGGATCGGCCCACGTTACTGTCCTTCGATCGAAGATAAAGTCATGCGTTTTGCGGATCGCAATGCGCATCAGATCTTTCTTGAGCTAGAAGGGCTGACCAGTAATGAAATTTACCCAAATGGCATTTCTACCAGCTTGCCGTTTGATGTACAGATGCAAATTGTTCATTCCATGAAAGGGATGGAAAATGCCCGCATTGTTCGCCCAGGCTATGCAATAGAATATGACTTCTTTGATCCAAGAGATCTGAAACAGACACTGGAAAGTAAATTTATCCATGGCTTATTCTTCGCTGGGCAAATTAATGGTACGACTGGCTATGAAGAAGCAGCCGCTCAGGGACTCTTAGCAGGGCTTAATGCAGCCCGTTACGCTTCAGAAGAAGAGGGATGGTTCCCTCGTCGTGATCAAGCTTATATTGGTGTTCTGGTTGATGATTTATGTACTCTGGGCACGAAAGAACCATACCGTATGTTTACTTCCCGGGCTGAATATCGCCTGATGTTGCGTGAAGATAATGCAGATCTCCGTCTAACAGAAAAAGGCCACGAATTAGGATTGGTGGATGATTCCCGCTGGGAACATTATTGCCGTAAGGTGGAGATGATTGAACAGGAACGTCAGCGTTTGCGTAATATTTGGATCCACCCTCACTCAAATAATCTTGGTGACATTAACAACATATTAAAAATGCCATTATCGAAAGAAGCTAATGGTGAAGATCTACTGCGTCGCCCTGAAATGAATTATGAAATCCTAACTTCATTGCCACTGTTTTCACCTGGCCTTAAAGAACCACAGGCAGCTGATCAGGTTGAAATTCAGGTCAAATATGAAGGGTATATTGCCCGTCAACAGGAAGAAATTGAAAAACAATTGCGTAATGAAAACACGTCATTACCGATTGATCTCGATTACCGTCAAATTAGTGGTCTTTCTAATGAAGTTATCGCTAAACTCAATGATCATAAGCCAAACTCAATTGGTCAGGCTTCACGCATTTCAGGGGTAACTCCGGCTGCAATTTCAATTTTACTTGTATGGCTGAAAAAACAGGGCTTACTGCGTCGTAGTGCCTGAGAGGATTTTTATTGTGCTTAATAAACTGGAGTTTTTGCTGACTAAAGCAGGAATAGCGCTTTCACAACAGCAAAAACAGTTGCTCATGGCCTATGTTGATATGCTCAACAAATGGAATAAAGCCTATAATCTCACGTCTGTCCGTGAACCAGAGCAAATGCTGGTGCGTCATATTATGGATAGCATTGTTGTCAGTCCTTATCTGCAAGGTCATCGTTTTATCGATGTAGGCACAGGTCCGGGGTTGCCGGGGATCCCATTAGCTATTGTTCGTCCAGATTCTCATTTCACATTGTTGGATAGTTTAGGTAAAAGAGTCAGATTTTTGCGCCAGGTTCAGCATGAACTTGGTTTGGCGAATATTGAACCAGTGCAAAGCCGGGTTGAAATGTATTCCTCTGAGCCGTTTTTTGATGGAGTCATAAGCCGTGCTTTTGCCTCATTGCAGGATATGGTCTCTTGGTGTTGCCATTTGCCTGAGTCTGTTCATGGACGATTCTATGCACTTAAAGGTGTGCTTCCTGAGGAAGAATTTACCATGTTACCTTCCGGAATTGTTGTTGATTCAGTTATTCAGTTAGATGTTCCTGAACTAGAAGGGCAACGCCATCTGGTTATCCTTAAATCAAACTAAGTTTGTTATTTGTCAATAAAGTTATAAATAATTAGTGATGTTGAGCACAATATACTGTGGTCAACATCGTAAATTATGATTTGTCTCGTTTCAGCTTTAATTTACCGCGTTATTACATAAAAATAACGTTATCTTGATATTAAGATAGTTGGGACTTTAAAAATCAGATAAAGCGTTTTTTCATCAGATTTGCTTTTTTAAAGCAGCTAAAAATTAGCTTGGTAATTTAAGTCAATAATATAATAACCTTTTTCTATTAATTTAAATTAACTTATTGATTTTATTGTTAATTTTTTCTATTTATATTCCCGGTGAATGTTAAATATAACTAACAAATGAAAATTTTATGTGATTCAAATCACATTTAAGTTTGAGAGGATGAAATTATTAGAGATAGGAAATCAGCACAATAATTAGCTTACAATCGGGTGCTAGAGTAAAAAATTTAAATAATTGTTCACCTTTTCGCTACTTATGGATTGAATTCATTTTGGCTGCCCGTATAATTTGCACGTTTTTGTCACTTGACACACTTAAGCAAAGGCAGTTTTATACAACATTTAGCAAAACCTGATATGCAAGGCGTGCAAGGGGAGAAAATAAAAGTCATGTCTGTATCCCTTTACAGCGGTAGAATTGCACTGAAACTGCTTTTTTTGCAGTTAATGACTTTTGTTGTTCTCAGTGTGGCTTTTTGTACCAAAAGTATAGAATGGGGCGCTTCTGCTTTTGCTGGTGGATTAGCATGTTGGTTACCTAATGCCATTTTTATGCTGTTTGCCAGTTTTCAGAAAGTAAAAGAAGAGGGTGTTCCTGTACGTGTTGCATGGTCTTTCGCTGCTGGCGAAGGGTTGAAGGTTATTATTGCAATAGCTGTGCTGATTGTTGCTTTAGGCGTGTTTAAAGCGGCGTTTGCACCACTGGGTTTGGCTTATTTAGCGGTGCTGGTTGTGCAGATCATCGCACCAGCTGTGATAAACGGTTAGGTTTTCAACAACAAAAGGGTAAGAGGCATCATGTCTGCATCAGGAGAAGTTTCAACTGCAAGGGACTACATAGGCCACCACCTGAATAACCTTCAGTTGGACCTACGTACCTTTGAGTTGGTCGATCCCAACTCTGGTGGTTCTGCAACGTTCTGGACGTTGAACATTGACTCGCTTTTTTTCTCAGTCGTATTAGGGATTTTATTTCTGTATGTATTCAGAAAGGTTGCGGTTAATGCCACCAGTGGCGTACCTGGCAAACTTCAGACTGCTATAGAATTAATCATGGGTTTTGTTGATAACAGTGTCCGTGATATGTATCACGGCAAGAGCAAAGTTATTGCCCCTTTGGCACTGACCGTGTTCGTCTGGGTGTTATTAATGAACGTGATGGACTTACTGCCAATCGATTTTCTCCCTTATATCGGTGAACATGTCTTCGGCTTACCTGCTCTGCGTGTTGTACCAACAGCAGATGTCAGTATTACCTTGTCGATGGCTATTGGTGTCTTTGTCCTCATCCTCTACTACAGCATTAAGATGAAAGGAGTTGGTGGTTTTACAAAAGAGCTGACTTTACAGCCTTTTAATCATCCATTGTTTATTCCAGTTAACTTAATTCTGGAAGGGGTTAGCCTGCTTTCAAAACCGGTATCACTCGGTCTGCGACTGTTTGGTAACATGTATGCAGGTGAATTGATCTTTATTCTTATAGCTGGTCTGTTACCGTGGTGGTCGCAGTGGATGCTCAGCCTGCCTTGGGCTATCTTCCACATACTGATTATTACGTTACAAGCCTTTATTTTCATGGTTCTGACGATTGTTTATCTGTCGATGGCATCTGAAGAACATTAATTTTTACCACAATAACTGTGTTTTAACTGAAACAAACTGGAGATTGTCATGGAAAACCTGAATATGGATCTGCTGTACATGGCTGCCGCTGTAATGATGGGTCTGGCGGCAATCGGTGCTGCGATCGGTATCGGCATCCTCGGAGGTAAATTTTTGGAAGGCGCTGCTCGTCAGCCGGATTTAATCCCTCTGCTGCGTACACAGTTCTTTATCGTTATGGGTCTGGTTGACGCCATCCCGATGATTGCTGTGGGCCTTGGCTTGTACGTAATGTTTGCTGTCGCGTAGTTTGCAGAAAAAATCTGAAACTACGTCAACTCATTAATTTAAAAAGAGGTATTGTGCTGTGAATCTTAATGCAACAATCCTCGGCCAGGCCATTGCGTTTGTCCTGTTTGTTATGTTCTGTATGAAGTTTGTATGGCCACCAATCATGGCGGCCATTGAAAAGCGTCAAAAAGAAATTGCTGACGGTTTATCTTCTGCGGAACGCGCCAAAAAGGACTTGGACTTAGCGCAAGCCAATGCGACCGACCAAATGAAGAAAGCGAAAGCGGAAGCTCAGGTCATCATCGAACAGGCTAATAAACAAAAAGCCCAGATCCTTGATGATGCAAAAGCGGAAGCTGAGCAGGAACGTAACAGAATCGTAGCGCAAGCTCAGGCAGAAATTGATGCCGAACGTAAGCGTGCTCGGGAAGAGTTGCGTAAGCAGGTCGCTATGTTGGCTATCATAGGTGCCGAGAAAATCATCGAACGTTCCGTGGATGAAGCTGCTAACAGCGACATCGTTGATAAACTGGTCGCTGAACTGTAAGGAGGGAGGGGCATGTCTGAATTCGCTACTGTAGCTCGCCCCTACGCCAAAGCAGCTTTTGACTTTGCTGTGGAAAAACAATCGCTAGAACAATGGCAGAATATGCTGGTGTTCACAGCTGAAGTGACTCGTAATGAGCAAGTTGGTGAGCTGCTTTCCGGTTCATTGGCATCGGAAACATTAGCCAATGCCTTTATCGCAATTTGCGGTGAACAGGTTGATGAACATGCTCAGAACTTTATTCGTGTTATGGCAGAAAACGGTCGCTTATTGGCGTTACCTGAAGTTTTGCAGCAATTTATTCAATTGCGTGCGTCACTTGAATCAACCGTTGATGTTGAAGTGATTTCTGCAACCGAACTGAGTGAGCAACAGCTAGCTAAAATTTCTGCAGCGATGGAAAAACGTCTGTCACGCAAAGTTAAGCTGAATTGCAAAATTGATAAGTCTGTTATTGCTGGTGTGGTAGTCCGCGCAGGTGATTTGGTGATCGATGGCAGTATTCGTGGCCGTTTAAATCGCTTAACAGACGTCTTGCAGTCTTAAGGGGACTGGAGCATATGCAACTGAATTCCACCGAAATCAGCGAACTGATCAAGCAGCGCATTGCTCAGTTCAATGTAGTGAGTGAAGCTCACAATGAAGGTACGATTGTATCCGTTAACGACGGTATCATTCGTATTCACGGTTTAGCCGAAGTTATGCAGGGTGAGATGATCGCACTGCCTGGCAATCGTTATGCAATCGCATTGAACCTGGAGCGCGACTCTGTAGGTGCGGTTGTGATGGGCCCGTATGCTGATTTAGCAGAAGGCATGAAGGTCAAATGCACTGGCCGTATTCTTGAAGTGCCTGTTGGTCGTGGTCTGCTTGGTCGTGTGGTAAACACGCTGGGTGAGGCAATTGATGGCAAAGGTCCTGTTGAGCATGATGGTTTCTCTGCTGTTGAAATGATTGCTCCGGGCGTTATCGACCGTCAATCCGTTGATCAGCCGGTACAGACTGGTTATAAATCTGTTGACGCCATGATCCCTATCGGTCGTGGTCAACGTGAACTGATTATCGGTGACCGTCAGACGGGTAAAACAGCACTGGCTATTGACGCAATCATTAACCAGCGTGACTCAGGCATTAAATGTGTCTATGTCGCAGTTGGTCAGAAAGCTTCTACTATTGCGAACGTTGTTCGTAAATTAGAAGAGCATGGTGCTCTTGCCAATACTATCGTAGTTGTTGCGACTGCTTCAGAATCTGCTGCATTACAATACCTGGCGCCATATTCTGGTTGTGCAATGGGTGAATATTTCCGCGATCGCGGTGAAGACGCGCTGATTGTTTACGATGATTTGTCTAAGCAGGCTGTTGCTTATCGTCAAATTTCCCTGTTGCTGCGTCGTCCGCCAGGGCGTGAAGCCTTCCCAGGTGATGTTTTCTATCTGCATTCCCGTTTGCTGGAGCGTGCTGCGCGTGTTAACGCTGAATATGTAGAAAAATTCACTCATGGTGAAGTGAAAGGTAAAACGGGTTCTCTAACCGCTCTGCCTATCATTGAAACTCAGGCAGGTGACGTATCAGCATTCGTACCGACAAACGTTATTTCAATTACTGATGGTCAGATCTTCTTGGAATCCAGTCTGTTCAACGCGGGTATTCGTCCGGCAGTTAACCCAGGGATCTCTGTATCCCGTGTAGGTGGCGCAGCTCAGACTAAGATCGTGAAGAAGTTGTCTGGTGGTATTCGTACTGCTTTGGCTCAGTACCGCGAACTGGCAGCGTTTTCTCAGTTTGCTTCTGACCTTGATGATGCAACCCGTAAGCAGTTGGATCATGGTCAAAAAGTCACTGAGTTGCTGAAACAGAAGCAGTATGCGCCAATGTCTGTTGCCCAGCAGTCACTGTCTCTGTTTTCTGCGGAGCGTGGTTATCTGGAAGATATCGAAATTGCTAAAGTTATTGATTTCGAGTCTGCGCTGCTTGCGTATGCCAGCCGTGAACATGCTGATCTTCTGAAAGAGATTGACCAGTCTGGTGGTTACAATGATGAGATCGAAGCAAAGCTGAATGCTCTGCTTAATTCCTTCAAAGCAACTCAGTCCTGGTAACACTATTCGGCCCGGTTTAATTAAACATGGGCCGTCTGGTTAATGAGGAGAATCAGGAATGGCCGGCGCAAAAGAGATACGTACCAAAATCGCCAGCGTGCAAAACACGCAAAAAATCACTAAAGCGATGGAGATGGTTGCTGCGTCCAAAATGCGTAAAACGCAGGATCGCATGGCGGCCAGCCGTCCTTATGCAGAAACCATACGCAGCGTGATTGGTCACCTTGCGTTAGGTAATCTGGAATATAAACATCCATACCTTGAAGAACGTGAAACCAAACGTGTCGGGTATCTGGTTGTTTCTACCGATCGTGGCTTGTGTGGTGGTTTGAACACGAATCTGTTCAAAAAACTGTTGTTAGACATGAAAGACTGGTCTGATAAAGGTGTCCAGTGTGATCTGGCGCTTATCGGCTCTAAGGCGACCTCTTTCTTTGCTTCTGTTGGGGGCAACGTTGTTGCTCAGGTAACAGGCATGGGAGATAACCCTTCACTGTCCGAATTAATCGGGCCGGTTAATATCATGTTGCGGGCATACGATGAAGGACGTCTGGATAAATTGTATGTGGTGACAAATAAGTTCATCAATACAATGTCTCAGGAACCGACTATTACTCAGTTGTTGCCTCTGCCTGCTGGAGATGATGAGACACTGAAGAAGAAATCCTGGGACTATTTATACGAACCTGATCCTAAGGCGTTGCTGGATATACTGCTGCGTCGTTATGTCGAATCGCAGGTTTATCAGGGCGTCGTTGAAAACCTGGCTAGTGAACAGGCCGCACGAATGGTGGCGATGAAAGCCGCGACTGATAATGGTGGCAGCCTGATCAAAGAGCTGCAGTTGGTTTATAACAAAGCTCGTCAGGCCAGCATAACTCAGGAGCTGACCGAGATTGTCTCGGGCGCTTCCGCGGTTTAACAGCTAGGTTTACGAATTACGTAGAGGATTCAAGATGGCTACTGGAAAGATTATCCAGGTAATCGGCGCCGTGGTGGACGTCGAATTCCCTCAAGATGCCGTACCAAAAGTATACGATGCACTTGAGGTTCAAAACGGCGAAGCTAAATTGGTGCTGGAAGTACAGCAGCAGTTGGGCGGCGGCGTTGTTCGTTGTATTGCAATGGGTACTTCTGATGGCTTAAGCCGTGGTTTAAGCGTTACTGATTTAGGTCACCCAATTGAAGTTCCAGTTGGTAAAGCGACACTTGGCCGTATCATGAACGTGTTGGGTGAACCCATCGACATGAAAGGTGATATCGGCGAAGAAGAGCGTTGGGCGATTCACCGCTCGGCTCCAAGCTATGAAGAGTTATCTAACTCTCAAGAGCTGCTGGAAACCGGTATCAAAGTAATGGACCTGATTTGCCCATTCGCCAAGGGGGGTAAAGTGGGTCTGTTCGGTGGTGCGGGTGTAGGTAAAACCGTAAACATGATGGAGCTGATCCGTAACATCGCGATTGAGCACTCAGGTTACTCCGTATTTGCCGGTGTAGGTGAACGTACCCGTGAAGGTAACGACTTCTACCACGAAATGACCGACTCTAACGTACTGGATAAAGTATCTCTGGTATATGGTCAGATGAATGAGCCACCAGGAAACCGTCTGCGTGTTGCGCTGACTGGTCTGACAATGGCTGAGAAGTTCCGTGATGAAGGCCGTGACGTTCTGCTGTTCGTTGATAACATTTATCGTTATACCCTGGCAGGGACCGAAGTGTCTGCACTGTTGGGTCGTATGCCATCGGCGGTAGGTTATCAGCCAACTCTGGCGGAAGAAATGGGTGTTCTGCAAGAACGTATTACTTCCACTAAAACTGGTTCTATCACTTCTGTACAGGCTGTTTACGTACCTGCGGATGACTTGACTGACCCATCTCCAGCTACAACTTTCGCCCACTTGGACGCAACTGTAGTACTGAGCCGTCAGATTGCCTCTCTGGGTATTTACCCTGCGGTGGATCCGCTGGATTCCACCAGCCGTCAGCTCGATCCATTGGTTGTTGGTCAGGAGCACTATAATGTTGCCCGTGGCGTTCAATCTATCCTGCAACGTTATCAGGAACTGAAAGACATCATCGCGATCCTGGGTATGGATGAACTGTCAGAAGACGATAAGCTGGTGGTTGCGCGTGCTCGTAAGATCCAGCGCTTCTTGTCTCAGCCGTTCTTCGTTGCAGAAGTGTTTACGGGTTCACCAGGTAAGTTCGTTTCCTTGAAAGATACGATCCGTGGCTTTAAAGGTATCTTGGAAGGAGACTATGACCACTTGCCAGAACAAGCGTTCTACATGGTGGGAACTATCGAAGAAGCTGTGGAAAAAGCGAAGAAACTTTAATACGGCTGACCGGAGGTTGACATGGCTGCAATGACTTACCATCTGAATGTTGTCAGTGCTGAGAACCGGATGTTTGAAGGTTTGGTACAGAAAATTCAGGTGACAGGTAGTGAAGGTGAGTTGGGTATTTACCCTGGACATGCTCCACTACTTACTGCCATAAAACCTGGCATGGTACGTATTGTTAAGCAGTTCGGTGAAGAAGAGGTGATTTACCTTTCTGGTGGTATCCTTGAGGTACAACCGAGCTGCGTTATCGTACTGGCTGACACTGCGATCCGTGGTAAAGATTTGGATGAAGCTAAGGCGCTGGAATCTAAGCGTAAAGCTGAAGAACACATCCGTAATTCTCACGGTGATGTTGATTATGCTCAGGCATCAGCTGAATTGTCTAAAGCGATTGCAAAACTTCGTGTAATCGAGTTGACAAAAAAGGCAATGTAATACAGGCAGTTAAAGAAAAAAGCCAGTTGGTGAAAGCTAACTGGCTTTTTTGTATTGCGAAATATGTAGTAATTTATCTCGCAAACAGGTTTACTTTTTTCTCTCAAATTGGAGTTATCAGGTTTCTTATGTCTAACAGTGCAAAAAGTGTTGTGATCCTTGCCGCGGGTAAAGGAACCCGCATGTATTCTGATCTCCCTAAAGTGCTGCATTTGCTGGCCGGTAAACCTATGGTTCAGCATGTGATTGATACTGCAATGGCGTTGGATGCTAAAAATGTTCATCTGGTTTATGGACATGGTGGTGATCTGATGAAACATACCTTATCTGATCAAAAATTGAATTGGGTATTGCAGTCAGAGCAGTTAGGGACTGGGCATGCAATGCAACAGGCTGCACCCTATTTTACTGATGATGAAGATATTCTGATACTGTATGGCGATGTGCCTCTGATTGGAGAAGATACTCTTGAACGTCTGCTGGTGGTTAAACCGGAAGGTGGTATTGGTTTACTGACAGCAATTCTGGATAATCCAACGGGTTATGGCCGCATTGTTCGTGAAAACGGAGAAGTAACCGGAATCATTGAACAAAAAGACGCGACTGAAGAGCAACGAAAAGTCAATGAAATCAACACAGGTATTCTGGTCGCTAATGGTGGTGATTTAAAACGTTGGTTATCCCAATTAAATAACAACAATGCTCAAGGTGAATATTACCTTACTGATGTGATTGCTCTGGCTTATAAAGAAGGCCGGAAAATTGAAGCAGTACATCCAAGCCGCTTGAGTGAAATGGAAGGTGTGAATAATCGCCTCCAGCTTTCCGCTCTTGAGCGTATTTATCAATCTGAACAAGCAGCAAAATTATTGCTGGCGGGCGTTATGCTGTTGGATCCCGCTCGTTTTGATTTACGCGGTACACTGACTCATGGCCGTGATGTGGTTATTGATACCAATGTCATTATAGAAGGTCATGTAACTCTTGGTAATAACGTGCAAATTGGCACAGGTTGCATATTGAAGAATTGTATTATTGGCGATGATTCTATTCTTAGTCCATATACAATTGTTGAAGATTCTGAGATGGAAGTTGGTTGTACTGTTGGTCCTTTTGCCCGTTTACGTCCTGGTTCTAAACTCGCTGAAAAAGCCCATGTCGGTAATTTCGTTGAGATGAAGAAATCTTATTTGGGTAAAGGTTCTAAAGCGGGACATCTGGCTTATCTTGGCGATGCTGAGATTGGACGTAATGTCAATATTGGTGCAGGTACTATTACCTGTAACTACGATGGAGCTAATAAATTCAAAACCGTTATTGGCGACGATGTTTTTGTTGGTTCTGATACTCAGCTTGTTGCGCCGGTGATTATTGCCAAAGGCGCTACAATTGGAGCAGGAACAACGGTGACAAAAAATATCGCTGAAAATGAATTGGTAGTAAGCAGAATTAAGCAAACCCATATTCAGGGTTGGAAACGCCCTGTAAAGAAAAAATAAAATAATAATCCCTATTCTACAGGCTCGGGGACCGGCAAAGCCGGAAAACAATCAGGCTCGTGACATATAAAGGGCTTTCATCAGCCCTGTTTTTAGGAATAAAACTGATGTGTGGAATTGTTGGTGCAGTAGCACAACGAGATATTGCTGAAATCCTGATTGAAGGGCTTCGTCGTTTGGAATACCGTGGTTACGACTCCGCTGGGTTGGCGGTTGTTGATAACGAAAATAATATGCTTCGCCTGCGTGAGGTCGGTAAGGTACAAATGCTGGCTGATGAGGTTGATAAGCAACCAGTCCTTGGTGGGACAGGTATTGCGCACACCCGTTGGGCTACACACGGTGAACCAAACGAGAAAAATGCTCACCCGCATATATCCGATTATATTGCTGTTGTTCACAACGGCATTATTGAAAATTATGAAGAATTGCGGGCTCAGTTAATTGAGTGCGGTTATCAGTTTACATCAGATACTGATACAGAAGTTATTGCCCACCTTGTTCATTGGGAGCAAAAACAGAGTGGTACCTTGCTGGAGGCTGTCCAGCGTGTTATTCCTCAGCTTCGTGGTGCATATGGTGCAGTTATCATAGATAGCCGTGATCCTGGAACAATAATCGCTGCAAGATCGGGTAGTCCTTTGGTTATTGGTTTAGGCGTCGGGGAAAACTTTCTTGCGTCTGATCAACTGGCTTTGTTGCCTGTTACCCGTCGTTTTATTTTCCTTGAAGAAGGCGATATTGCGGAAATAACTCGTCGTACTGTGCATATTTTTAATACTCAGGGCGAGCCAGTTGAACGGGAGCAGATCGAATCCAATATTCAGTATGATGCGGGTGACAAAGGTGTTTATCGTCACTATATGCAAAAAGAGATCTATGAGCAACCAATGGCAATCAAAAGCACTCTGGAAGGACGCTTAAATCATGGGCAGGTAGATTTGTCTGAACTTGGTCCTAATGCAGCTGAATTATTATCCAAAGTTGAACATATTCAGATTGTTGCCTGTGGTACATCCTATAACGCCGGTATGGTTTCTCGTTACTGGTTTGAAGCATTGGCGGGTATTCCATGTGATGTGGAAATTGCTTCTGAATTCCGTTACCGCAAATCAGCACGTCGTCCGGGAAGCTTATTAATTACATTGTCTCAATCAGGTGAAACAGCAGATACATTGGCAGCCCTGCGTTTATCCAAAGAGCTTGGATACCTCACATCGTTGACAGTCTGTAACGTAGCTGGCTCTTCTCTGGTACGTGAATCTGATTTTGCTTTGATGACTAAGGCTGGTGCAGAAATTGGTGTTGCTTCAACTAAAGCGTTCACAACCCAACTGACAGTATTGCTAATGTTGGTGGCTTATCTTGGGCGTTTGAAAGGGGTTAATGCTGAACAGGAGAAAGAAATTGTTCATGCATTACATGCATTGCCAAACCGCATCGAAAGCATGTTATCGAAAGATAAAATTATTGCGGCGTTGGCAGAAGACTTTTCTGATAAGCACCATGCTCTATTCCTTGGCCGTGGTGATCAATATCCGATTGCGGTTGAAGGGGCATTGAAATTAAAAGAAATTTCTTACATCCATGCTGAGGCTTATGCCGCAGGTGAATTAAAACATGGCCCATTGGCACTAATTGATGCAGATATGCCTGTTATCATCGTGGCTCCGAACAATGAGTTGTTGGAAAAATTGAAATCCAATATTGAAGAAGTACGTGCCCGTGGTGGATTGTTATATGTATTTGCTGATCAGGATGCGGGTTTTACAGGCAGCGAAGGAATGAAGATCATCTCATTACCGCATGTTGAAGAACTGATTGCTCCAATATTTTATACCGTGCCGTTGCAACTGCTCTCCTATCACGTTGCTCTTATCAAAGGAACTGATGTTGATCAGCCTCGTAACTTGGCTAAGTCTGTGACTGTAGAATAATTTATTTAATAACAATAAATTAAACAAGCCCCTGTACATTAAAAATACAGGGGCTTTTTGTGTTTAATTGAGAAAGTTTCTCATTATTTTCTTGATGATAAAAACAAATTGCGATATTGTAATGTTATATTATTACATTTGTGGTGAAGTTATGAAACCAGATATCCATCCAAACTACCGGGTAGTCGTATTTCACGATACCAGTGTTAATGCCTACTTTACAGTTGGCTCCACTATTCGTACTGAGCGGACAATTACCTTGAATGGAGAAGAGTATCCGTATGTGACTGTTGATGTATCATCGGAATCACATCCTTTCTATACAGGTAAGCAGAAAACTTTGTCTCAAGAAGGCAGCACAGCACGATTCCAGAAAAAATTTGGGCGTTTTATTAGCAGTAAATAAATTGAGGGATCGTAGAAATGCAGGTGTTAAGTTCACTTAAAACGGCGAAAACCCGTCACCCAGATTGCAAAATTGTACGCCGTCGGGGACGGTTGTATGTTATTTGTAAATCCAATCCACGTTTTAAAGCAGTTCAGGGAAAGAAAAAGAAACGTTGATACTAATGGTAGAACTCGCAGCTTATAGCTGCGAGTTCTACCATTAGTTGTACTTCTGATTACTTTGAAAATCACTGACCTAAACTTTGTTTGGAAATGGAGTTAACGCAATTAAATAAAATTTATATTTTATGCAAAATGAAATCTCATCAACACTTTTTTTCATAAACCACAGTTCTGGTCATTTATTGGCACCTAAATATAATCAATCTTCGCTATATGTAACCCTATTTAATACTAATACGAGTCTATTTTTTCGGCAGGGCGGGATTCTACTTTGATCAAAAATTATCCATTTCGCGGATATTGATAACTTCTCACATTCAATACGATCTTATTAATAGGTTTTGATATCTTATTTGTGCATTTATTGCGCTATTAGAAGGTTGTTTTTACCCATAATAACCATATGAAAAATGTGAGATCCCGCCCTGATTCTTTCGGAAATTTCACGGGTAAGTGAGTTTTGAAAAATCATAAAGTTAGCAAAAAATACGGTGTCGAATACTGCTACTGTCAACAGTAAAAAGTTGATTGATAATCCTGTTATTACTTCTCAGTATACCCTTAATGAACAGCCAATTTATTTAGGAGATAAAGCCAACTTGGACAATTACAAAATACCTAATATTTATTACCAAGATTACAATGCTTATGCTTAAAATGGTGTTAATTACCCGTAATCACTTGCAGGCTCGCTTATTGTGCTAAAAACTGCTGGGATCATTCAACGTTATTTTGTTTATAACAGCAGCCGAATATATACTCGCAGCCAATGTGGGAGTATATATCAAAGCGGAATCTGATAGTCGGTATGCAGATAAAACTAATGTAGGGGTAGTAAACCTTTGTCTTGGTAGTTTAGCTACCGAAGGTGGCTGGACAAATGAAAAAAAACTGGGCTGCGCTATACCTCAATGGTATCCCAATATGTTCAATATTTAAAGGATGATAAGAGGAACGACTGGTATAAAATTCAAAAAGAATTTTCAGAAGAAACGATTAAATTTACGTTTAATAAAATAGGAATAATTATTTCATTATAAAAAGACATATTAAGGCAATGCCACGTATATATACCTTGGAAGAAAAAATACGGATAACTGAAAACCATAAAATAGAAAAAATGGTTGCAATCAATATAACTATCCAACCTCTACAAGATGCCATTGATTTAGACATAGCAACAGATAAAGAAATTGAGCAATTGATGGCATGGAAAAAATACAGAGTTTTATTAAGTAGAGTAGATACTTCTCAACCTGATAGAATACAGTGGCCTGAAATTCCTAATAAATAGAAAAATAAGTAAAAAATCAGGATTAGGATAGGTAATGTCATGAATGTTTTAATTACAAATTTTCATACTGGAAATGGTGGTGGTCATACAACATACATAATGAATATAGTTAAATATTTTAACTACAACGAAGGAAGTTTATTCATTGCTTGCCCCCCAGAAAGTAGACTATATAAAGAATTATCTGATTCAGAATTTTACAATATATTTCCATTATATTTTTTCTTTAAAATTAAAAAACTGAAACAAATTATAGAAACCAGTAAGATTTTATCTGGAATATCAAAAAAACATAAAATAGATATTATTCATACCAATGGAACTTCTGATAATAAAATAGCTATTATAGCAAAATTATTTTTCTGAATGAAAAGTAAATTAATTTATACTAAGCATAATCATTATTCAGTATCTTTGTTGTCAAGGATCAGACTTAGAAGATTTAATAAAAAAGTCATTTTTGTGAGTGACTCTACACGTAACCAATGCTCATATTTTATCTCTGATGAGCGTTCAGTTACTATTAAAAATGGCATTAATATTGATAAATGGAGAGTTGAGCACCCAATTACAGAGAGAGGGAAAATAACACTTATTTCCTCTGCTGGAACTGCAGAACATAAAGGCTGGCATTTCTTAATAAGATGTTTGGCAAAAGATAAAGAGCTGTCTGATAAGTTCAGTGTAAAAATTATAGGCCGTATTCCTCATAAGAAGGATATGGAAAAATTAATTGGCATTAATTTTTCTCATGTTGATGTTGAATTTACTGGTTATATAAATGATGATAAAACGATCCTTAGTTATATGAAAAATGCTTCTGTCGGGTTTGTATTATCTACCGATTGTGAAACTATTAGTTTTTCCTGTAGAGAAATGATGGCTTGTGGTCTGCCTGTTATCGTCAGTGATTTTGGTGGGCTACCAGAAAATATTGATCATGGTGTTAATGGTTGGATCACAAGAGCAGGAAATGAAGTATCAATACATAACATTTTGAAATCAATTGTTAGTTTGCCATTTCAAGAGTTAAAAGAGTTTTCTAAAAAAGCCAGAGAAAAAGCTGTTAATGAGTTTGATGTGGAGAAAATGGTTTCAGAAACGATAGATACCTACAAATCAGTTTATAAGTTTTAAATATACGGCCTGAAAAACAGGCCGTTAATATTTTATTCTGGTTGTTCTGGCCATTCAATATTCGGTACAGTGGTATCCATCCGGCTTAACACGACACGATATTTTTTCCATGCTTTCAATACTGTTATTTCATTATCGGTTGCAATACCTAAATCAATAGCATCCTGTAATGGTGCCATTTTAATTGCTGCTTGTTCCAATAAATGATAACGGTGACGATTATCCGATTTGTTTTTTTGTTCGGCAATGGCTTGCTGATATAATTCTTGAGCTTCCT
Organism: Photorhabdus sp. RM323S; assembly: GCF_042879375.1. Lineage (NCBI taxonomy): Bacteria > Pseudomonadati > Pseudomonadota > Gammaproteobacteria > Enterobacterales > Morganellaceae > Photorhabdus > Photorhabdus sp. RM323S. The sequence goes on along the minus strand of NZ_JBHFKZ010000002.1, from coordinate 165,264 downwards.
GTATATTGAAACCCATTGAAATCAATTGATGAGGTTCAGCTGGCACATTGACATATTCATAGCCATTTTTGTCTGTTAATTTATTTAATATTATCATATATCCTCACTCATTGTGATTTCTTTTGATAAAGTGAGTCATATTCCAGAGAGTAAGGTATTGTAGTATCCGTATACTCATCACCTAATAATGAATCACTAATGGCTAACGATTTGACCATCCACTTCATTTCACGATTAATATCCGCATTTGACCAACGATATATTTCAACTTCGCCCTCTTCTCGAGAATAATGGATTGGTTGGAAGTTACTGGTCAAAAAATAGGTTAAACCACCACGTAAATAACAACCGCTATAAACGTAGCAACCTGTGATATCACCGGATTTCACATCACCATAGAGAGGATATTTACCATCGATGGGTCTAGCAATGCTTATCATGGCATAACGGATCGCTTTTACCGTTTTACGATAAGTTTGATTTATACGTTTAATATTAAGATATTGTGCATCCCCTCCCCATGGAATATCACCTCCCTCTATTTGTACAAGTAATCCAGCAACATGTGTCACACCCTCACCAAATGGTTTTTTTTCTGCATCATATGGATAGGGTCGATGAAGTGTTAGCCAAGAGTTCGCCCCGATATTAGGCGGATGGTTCCACCAGACTGGATAATAGCGCTCAGTACTCAAACTGGTGAGATCAATCGTAGTCGTGTAGCGAGGTTCAACCTGAATATCCGCCGCAGTGGGTTTATTCAGCGTGTTATATTCTCTAGCCCAAGATGTCCATGGTAAATTGGAATATTGGCTACGTGTATATATTCTGCTGCTGTTATAGACAAAGTAACGTTGAATAATTCCTGCTGCTTTCAGCACAACAAGCGAGCCCGCGAGCGATTCAGGATAATTAGCGCCATTTTGAGCATGAAGATTGTAATCTTGATAATAAATCCCCGGTGTTTTGTAATTATCCAAATTCGCCTTATCACCCAAATAAACTGCTTGCCCGTTAAAGATCTCCTGAGACGTAATTACTGGATTATCAATCAGCTTTTTACCGTTGACAGTGGTGGTATTTGGCACCGTCTTCTGAGCCAACTCCACCGTTTCCATCAAACCAAGGTTTTTCAAAACTCCCTAATCCATGATAATTTCTATAAGAATAGTCTCCTATTGGTATTAAACAGGGTTACACATGGCGAAGATTGGCTATATCCGGGTGTCAACAAATGACCAGAACAGTGATTTACAGCGAAATGCGTTGATAAGTATAAATTGTGAGCGAATTTTTGAGGATAAAATCAGTGGAAAAACAGCCAATAGACCTGGTTTAAAACGAGCTTTAAAACAACTTAAAAAAGATGACACTTTAGTCGTCTGGAAACTGGATCGACTAGGGCGTAGCGTGAAAAATATGGTTACTTTGATTTCTGATTTAAGTGAACGAGGTATTCATTTCCAAAGCCTGACTGACAGTATTGACACTAGCACTTCTATGGGAAGATTCTTCTTTCATGTGATGAGTGCTTTGGCTGAAATGGAGCGGGAATTGATAGTTGAAAGAACAAATGCAGGATTGGTAGCTGCCCGTGCTCAAGGGAGAATTGGTGGCAGACCAGTATCATTTTCATCTGTTGAACAACAACAAGCTGCAAGATTGTTGGCGAAAGGCCACTCGCGGAAACAATTATCATTGATTTACAATACATCGTTATCTACGATATATAAATATTTTCCGGTAAATAAGACGGATTATCGATCAGCTTAATATTTTATGGTGTGGCTAATTAACGGTTTAATTTTATGCTATATAATATCTGAGGCCAGTTGGTATATTAATGTATGCAAAATATATCGCTTTTCTATAGGGACGATTTTTCCGCCACATTATGAAAAAATAGATTAAGAAAAAACTATTTTATGTGAAATCCATTGCTTTTGATATTCTCAAGCAACGGATTACCATCAAGCATGGATTTACACATCTAAAAAAATGAATTTATCAACAATGAAAAAGGTTGTTAGTACTTGGAAATCGTCAGATAAACTCGACCAATAAAGTTAATTTCATCAATTGCACAGTCAAAGGTTACATCATTATCACTGACCCGGATTTTATAGACTGGGATTTTTGTGATCTTTTTAATGCTATGCATCCCTTGAATATCAATTAACCATAAACCATCCTGAACATCAGGCCCTTCTGTATCCAGCAAATACCAAGAGTTGTTGTCATCTACAACGAGAGGTTTTTTTATTTCTTTGGCAATAAATTTATTATCTAAAATCACAGGGTTGGCAGTGTTCAACTTTCCACCGACTAATTTAACGCACTGTATTGTCGGAGCAATAGCGTTTTCTTTTCCTCTTTCTCCTTTAGGGTACATTTTGCCTTGCCCTGTACTTAACCATAGCAATGACGCATTAGTTTCAAGATTGCATTGAATAACCCAGTCTGCTGGAAAGCTGTCCCTTAAATAGCGGTTTGCCATTGTGCTTTTGGATACACCTAAATGATCACTAAGTGCCTGACGTGATTTGAATCCATATGCGCTAACAAGGCGTTCGATAGCTTGTTTTCCTCCACTATCTGCACCCATTTTTATCTCAGTTATGTTTTTTTTCATTGAAAGTACAGTTTAGTGAGTTTGCTGTCTTCACAAAGTTCTCTAATCAAGAGCAAAGTGATCCCAAATGAATTTATTAGATTCAATAAGAGATATTGCATCATAGGCATTCAAATTTCAATCTGTATACTTTGTGAAACTATATTCATCAGAATAAAGAGAAATAAATTCTCTAGTTATAAAATAAGAAAAATTTATTAATTACAGTAAATTGTAATCAGAAAGAAACCTTTTTAATCATTAATTATTTCAATAAAAACAATAATTAATATATTAACACTATCAAATATAGTTCTCAAAAAGGATAAAAAACCACTTTAATTTTTTCTAATCAACGTGTACTGTTCTTATATACAGTTATGTTATACGGGGGTAAGTTTGTCAGTGGACTTTCTTATGGAATCAGTAACAGCTCAACGTATTAATTTTATTGCCAGAATGGCAATAAGCTGTGAATGTAATCATGCTGAAGATAAAGAATTGGCTTTGGCTTGGATTGCTGAGTTGTCAACACCACTTGCAAAACAACTTATTAACCATCACGAAGCACTTGAAGAATAAATGTGATAATTAAATGATATGCATGTGGAAACTCTATGTGATAAACAATCTAAAGTTTCTCAGCCAAGTTATGATTGCATTGGAAAATGAATTGAAAAACAGATTTTTCTTATGGTTCAGTCTATTTGAGAAGATAGATAAGTTGTCGAATTAGCCACTGAAAAGTGGCTTCTTGCTTCCATTTGTACTATTCCCTTAACAATCTTGCCTCATTGTTTCTCTTCTCTTGTTAGCACACCATGACATTTTAACTTAACAATATTTCCTATATAGAGGGCTTCTAATGAAAATAATTGCACAGCAAAATGATACAGTTGATGCCTTATGCTGGCGTCATTATGGCCGAACTCAGGGCATGACAGAACGGGTGTTGGAGGCTAATCCAGGCTTGGTTGAATTGGTATTTAAGAAGTGTCCTAACTTGTCTGAATATAGTGTAATCCTGCCACATGGCACTGAAGTTGAAATGCCGGAGGTTATGCCAGCGACAACAAAACCTATTCTGCAACTCTGGGATTAAAGATAACAAATGGATAAATACAGTTATGCCACTTATGGTATTACCAGTTTGATGACTTTTTTCATGGAATTATCACGTTATGAATAGAGTTTTCTTAATCGGCGATTTTGCCAGCCTTGTTTTGGGGGGCATGACTTATTTATCAACCCACTAAGAGCAGATAAAGCGTACATGAATCTTGCAGGGTATTTTGGGAAACCTAAAAGTTAAGTTTACGTCTGAATCTGAGCTTGCCTGTCAGGGACTGGATAAGTGAGCAATCGAAGCAACTCGTTGCAACTGTGGATGCATTGTTTGTAACATTCGAGTTTGAATCATCAGTAGTGATCAAATCAAGTCACCTGCAATATTATATCTAGTATGTGGTTAGATAGTGCAAAATCGAAATTTTTTGAATTATTGCGTTAAACTCTGATAAAAGAACTACCTACAATTACAGTTTATATAAAAGCCTTTCTCAATTATGGGAAAGGCTTTTTAGTTCATATTATTATCGTTTTTCCTTTCCAAGAAACTTGTCTGATCTTTCCTACAATTCCCTTTTGATGTCGATAGCTATCTTTGATGGCACTCTTTCAGACATAAACCCACAACTACTTAGATGGCATTCTTCCGATATATATGGACACACAACTGACTGAACTTCTGCGCTTACTGCGTAATTTGATTCGAACTGGTGTTGTCACCGAGGTTGATACTCAACGAGGTGTGTGTCGAATTGCGACAGGCAATCTCGAAACTGACTGGCGACCTTGGTTGACAATGCGAGCAGGTAATTCCCGGACTTGGTGGGCTCCCAGCCGTGGTGAGCAGGTTTTACTATTATCTGTTGGTGGTGAGTTGACCACATCTTTTGTATTACCGGCTGTTTATTCTGATCAATTTCCAGAACCATCAACTCTTCTTACAGAAGCTGACTATATTGATTTTCCTGATAGTGGATTACCAGTCATTTATTCTGATCAATCTGCGGCACCACCGGGTCGTTCTGAACAAGCTGTTCATATTGTTTTCCCTGATGGTGCAGTAATGGAGTATGAGCCGAAATTCGGTGCTTTAACGGTAAAAGGTATTAGGACTGCTAGCGTGCAAGCTTCATATTCCATAACACTTGAGGCAACGAATATAACATTAAAAGCACACGATAAAATCTCAATGTCGGCAAATAACAAAATTGAATTGTCATCGCACAACGAAATTTCAATATCGGCAGATAACAAAATTGGATTAACCTCGCACAACGAAATCTCATTGTCGGCAGACAACAAAATTGGACTAGGAGCCAAAAAAGAATTGTCACTGAACGCACATGAAGTCAAGTGTGAAGCAAAAAAAGGAATGGAACTGAAAGCATCAGAACTGACGTTGAAAGGAAAAACTAAACTGGAAGGTGATGTTGAAAATACCGGAGGAAAACTCAGTTCTAATGGTGTGACCTTACATTCTCATCAACACTCTGGCGTCATGTCAGGCGGTGCAACAACAGGAGGTCCAGTATAATGATGTACCTTGGAATGAACCGGAAAACCGGTCGTAGCCTGACAGATTTGGAACATGTACGCCAGTCTGTCAGTGACATTTTATCAACACCTGTAGGCAGTCGTGTTGAACGGCGCACTTACGGCTCTCTGCTACCTGAATTAATTGACTGGCCGCAGAACGCAGCTGTACGCCTACAAGTTATGGCAGCCAGTTATACCGCTATCAGCCGCTGGGAGCCGCGAATTAATCTGACAGCTATCACCATAAATTCCCAACAAGACGGCAAAATGACGGTGGATATAGCCGGTCATTATCAGCAGTCCGCTGGGGAGTTTTCTCTATCCATCCCTGTGAGGTAAAACAATGCCGACCATTGACCTAAGCCAGTTGCCACCACCTGATGTTGTCGAGCCACTGGATTATGACAGCCTATTGGCTGAACGTAAAGCCAACCTGATATCTCGTTACCCAGAAGAACAACGAGATGCTATTACTCGAACACTGGAATTGGAATCCGAACCTCTGGTTAAGTTACTTGAGGAAAATGCTTACCGGGAATTGATATTGCGTCAGCGGGTTAATGAAGCAGCTCGGGCGGTGATGCTGGCCTATGCAACTAACGGCGATTTAGATCAGTTGGGAGCGAATTATAGCGTTACTCGGATAGTGATGGAGTCTGATAACGTTTTTCGTAAACGTATCCAAACAGCCTTCGAAGGATTCAGTGTCGCAGGGCCAATAGGTGCGTATGAACATCACGCCCGCTCAGTTGATGACGGTATTCGTGTTAATAAAGATGATAGAAAAGGTAAAGGTGAATATCAAACTGTTGCGGATGTTTCTGTCATCAGTCCATCACCAGCTAATGTTACCGTAACCATTTTGTCACAAAAATGGATATGGGAAAAAGGTAAGAAAGATGAGGAAGATAAAGAACATAAAGGCGTAGCTTCACAAGATTTACTGGATAAAGTGATTGTGGCACTCAATGACGAAAATGTCAGACCCGTTGCGGACCGGGTAAAAGTACAGTCAGCCCAAATAGTTGAATACCAGATTGATGCAGTACTCTATCTCTATCCGACACCAGAATCTGAGCCTATCCGTAAATTGGCTCAACAAAATATGGATAAGTATATAGAAGAGCAACATAAGTTGGGGCGGGATATCCGGCTGTCTGCTATTTATGCGGCGCTACATGTGGCAGGGGTACAGCAGGTGGAATTAAGAGCACCGACGAAGGATATAATTTTATGTAAAGATCAAGCTCCTTTTTGCATTGGTTCGAAACTGGAACTGGGTAAAACTCAAACTTCTGATTGCTCCAAACCAAATTCATATTTGATAGTGGGAGGTTATGATGAATGACCGTCTGTTGCCAACAGGTTCTACTGTTTTAGAGTTGGCTGCGGCTAAGGCATGCTCGCAATTACAAAACATTCCAGTGCCGCTTCGTCAACTCTGGAACCCTGATACTTGCCCTGAGGCATTATTACCCTATTTAGCGTGGGCATGGTCGGTTGATCGTTGGGATGAAAACTGGCCGGTGAGTACTAAGCGGGAAGTCATAAAAAACTCACTGTTTCTGCACAAACATAAGGGAACCATTGGTGCCGTCCGTCGCGTGGTAGAACCGCTAGGCTATCTTATTCAAATAAAGGAATGGTGGCAGAACAACGAAACACCGGGCACATTCCGGTTAGCGATAGGGGTACAGGAAAATGGGATCACCGAAGAAACTTTTTTAGAGCTGGAACGGCTAATTTCTGATGCCAAGCCTGTAAGTCGTCATCTGATAGGTTTGTCAATCAATCTGGATATTAAGGGCGAATTTTATTGTGCTGCGGCGAGTTATAGCGGAGATGAACTCACTGTTTACCAGTATATCCCTGAAGTCATCACTATTAGCAACAATGCACCTTTAGGGGCTGCAATTCATTTGATTGATACAGATACATTGAGGGTTTCACCATGAAATACTTTGCAATTTTAACCAAGTTGGGAGCAGCAAAGCTGGCAAACGCTGCGGCTTTGGGAACAAAAGTCGATATTACTCACATGGCCGTTGGTGACGGAGGTGGTAAATTACCTGATCCTGACATCAACCAGACAAAATTAATTAATGAAAAGCGCCGTGCTGCGATTAATACGTTGAGTGTCGATCCGGTAAATACCAACCAAATTATTGCTGAGCAAATCATCCCAGAAGGTGAAGGTGGTTGGTGGATGCGTGAGATTGGTCTGTTTGACAGTGAAGGTAACATGATTGCGGTGGCAAATTGCCCGGAAACCTACAAACCACAATTGCAGGAAGGCTCAGGCAGAACACAAACTGTCAGGATGATCTTGATTGTCAGCAGTACTGAATCAGTGACATTAAAAATTGATCCCTCCATAGTTTTGGCAACTCGTGATTACGTAGATAGCTCTATTCAGAAACATGAAAAAAGCCGCAATCACCCAGACGCTACGTTGACAGAAAAAGGTTTTACGAAACTCAATAGTGCTACTAACAGTAATGATGAAACCACAGCGGCAACACCTAAAGCGGTAAAAGCAGCTTATGACTTAGCGGCTAAAGCAAGTGATAACGCTTTAGCAAAAAATCAGAACGGTGCGGATATCCCAGATAAAAATGCTTTTGTGAAAAACCTTGGTTTATTGGAAAGGTTAATTCCGGTCGGTGTACCGCTTCCTTGGCCAGTAGCGACACCGCCAGAGGGGTGGATAAAATGTAATGGTGCGGCCTTTGATAAGTCGAAATTTCCGGAGTTAGCAAAGCTTTATCCGGGTGGTAATGTACCCGATTTACGTGGTGAATTTATCCGCGGCTGGGATGATGAACGTGGAATCGATCCATCACGTTCATTGCTGGTGTGGCAGGAGGGATCTTATTTAGTACAGGAAGTTGGTCAAGTTGATAATGTTGTTAACTTCTCACAGAACGATCGTGTGGCGTTACAGTGGGATACTCCCCAAAATAAAGCTATTTCAGTAAGAGCCAGGAGTGTTGGTTCAGCAACAACTTGGAATCCTAGTACAGCTTATATAGGGGTATCAAGGCCACGCAACGTCGCATTTAACTATATTGTAAGAGCAGCATAAATGAGCATTCCTATATTCGAAGTGATCCCTGTGGGAATACCTCTTCCCTGGCCGATTGACATCCCCCCAAACGGATGGGTGAAATGTAATGGGGCAATCTTTGATAAATCTCTGTATCTGAAATTAGCTGAAGCCTATCCTAACGGTAAACTACCCGATTTAAGAGGTGAGTTTATCCGAGGGTGGGATGATGCGCGCGGCATTGACAGCGGTCGCCAATTACTGAGCATTCAAGTTGATGCGTTCAAAAGACATAATCACAGCATTTATACCACTAACAGTGATAAAACTAGTCTTGAGGATACAGATCCCATGCGTGGCGGTATGACTGGCGGTCCTAACTACCGGGGCAGTTTAGGGGAAAACAAATCTATTGGGATGAATGGTGAAAATGAAACACGCCCGAGAAACGTGGCATTTAATTACATTGTGAGGATTGTCTGATGCATAAGGCTATACTGGATAAAAATAATATTGCCATTGATAGCGGAAATATTATTGTGTTTAATTACAACGCAAGTACGCGAGAATATTTAAGCAGTACTGATGAATATATTTCTGTCGGTGTCGGTCTTCCTGCCAATTCATGTACAGATGCACCACCTGAAGTTAAAGAGGGATATGTTGCCTGCCGTTCATCTGATTTAACTCATTGGCTGATTGTACCCGACTATCGTGGAAAAACAGCTTACAACACGCAAACCCATGAACAGCAGAAAATCATTAAACCCGGTGAATTACCGGAAACACTGACATTTAAACAACCTGACACTGATTTTGATAAATGGGATGGAAAAAAATGGGTAACAGATATTGAAGCCCAAAAAGCCAGTCAGGCTGAACACCAACGCGCCACTCTTCGTCAACAGGCAGATGAAGCCATGACGTTATTACAATATGCTGTTGAAACTGAAATGGCATCAGAAGCAGAAAAAGCGTCATTGTTTGCTTGGAAAAAGTATGTGGTATTACTGAGTCGGGTTGATGTTTCACAGGTTTCTGATATTGAGTGGCCACAAATACCAGAATAAAATGGTTAAGACCGGGTACCTATCCTATCCCCGGTCTCTCTTTCAGTTATGATAATGGTGGAGTTGGCCAGTCAATTTCAGTGCTTTTGAAGTATTAATCCAGTTAGCTATTCCATTCTTCGTTACTCAGAATGGTTAGTATCCGATAGCAATAATAAGTGGATAGCATAGACTCTGCTTTCCTGTACCAAACCATTGTGGGAATACTTTTACCGATGAATTTGTCCAAGAAGATACCTGAAATACTTGATCAGATAATTTGGTGTCATTACCTTTTGTCGAAGTTAGGGCTATTAAACACATAGTCGGAAAAGTGAGCGGAAACTGCAATGTCGGGTAGGTTACATCCTCAGTGTTACAAATTGGGCCAGTCATCCACTGAAATATCCAGTTCTTTTGCACACCATTAACCATCAAAGGAATATTTATGTAACCGTTAGAGTTTAATAAACCCTCAGCCTTAGCCAAATTCACCATTTCCACCAAACCAAGATTTTTCAAAATTCCCTAACCCGTGATAATTTCTATAAGAATAGTCTCTTGTTGGTATTATGCAGGATAATACATGACGAAGATTGGCTATATCCGGGTGTCAACAAATGACCAGAACGATGATTTGCAACGAAACATGTTGATAAGTATAAATTATGAGCGGATTTTTGCGGGTAAAATCAACGAAAAACAGCTAATAGACAAGGTTCAAAACGGATTTTAAAGCAGCTTAAAAATGATGATACTTTAGTTGCTTGGAAACGGGATCGAATTGATAGACCCTTGCTGACAAGGGAATGTGAGTTGGAATAGACAGGTGTTGATTTACCGCGCTTTATTTCCCGCTATTTATAAATGTTTAGATTGGAATTTCCATAAAAAACAATAAATTAACTAATGTTATTTGTATCATCTTCCATACATTTCCTATCGAATGATTTAATAACTCAGATACCTCAACATAGCGGAACACCTTAACAGGAGAACCGCTAATATGGCACAAGATTATCATCACGGCGTCCGTGTACTTGAAATTAATGAAGGTACACGTACCATCACCACAGTTAGCACCGCTATTGTTGGTATGGTGTGTACTGGTCCTGATGCAGACGAAAAAACTTTTCCATTAAACACTCCGGTCTTGATTACTGATGTTTCTATGGCTGTTGGCAAGGCGGGTAAAACCGGCACATTGCCTCAAGCACTTAAAGCTATCGCAGACCAGGCTAAACCCGTTACTGTTGTTGTCCGTGTGGCACAAGGTGAAACGGAAGATCAAACCACCAGCAACATCATTGGTACTACGACTAATGAAGGTAAGAAAACCGGTATACAGGCTCTGTTGGCGGCACAAAGCCAATTGGGTGTGAAACCGCGTATTCTTGGGGTTCCTGGGCTGGACACAAAAGCTGTTGCTACTGAGTTGGCAACTATCGCACAGAAACTAAGAGCAATGGCTTATATCAGTGCCTATGGTTGTAAGACTATCTCGGAAGTTATTAAATATAAAGAAAACTTCGGTCAGCGCGAACTGATGTTGATTTGGCCTGATTTCCTGAGTTGGGACACTGTTTCTAACAGTGAGGCTATCGCTTATGCTACTGCCCGTGCCCTAGGTCTGCGCGCAAAAATTGATGAAGAAACCGGTTGGCACAAAACATTGTCTAACATTGGTGTCAATGGTGTGACTGGTCTTTCCGCAGACGTTTTCTGGGATCTTCAAGATCCAGCCACTGATGCTGGTCTACTGAACGAAAATGGCATCACCACACTTATCCGTAAAAACGGCTTCCGCTTCTGGGGCTCTCGTACTTGCGCCAGTGATCCACTGTTCCAGTTTGAAAGTTACACCCGTACCGCTCAGGTACTGGCTGACACTATGGCTGAAGCACATATGTGGGCGATCGATAAACCACTAACTCCATCGCTGGTACGAGACATTATAGAAGGTGTTAATGCCAAGTTCCGTGAATTGAAATCCGGGGGTTACATCATCGACGGCCAGTGCTGGTATGACGAAAGCGCCAATGATAAAGACACTCTGAAAGCGGGCAAATTAACCCTCGATTACGACTACACACCTGTACCACCACTGGAAAACATGATGTTACGCCAGCGTATTACAGATCGTTACCTGATGGATTTCGCGAAAAGCATAAACGGCTAAGGGGGCACAGATGGCATTACCACGCAAACTTAAATACCTGAACTTGTTTAATGACGGCAATAACTATCAGGGAATAGTAGAAGAACTGACTCTGCCTAAGCTGAGCCGTAAACTGGAAGCTTATCGTGGCGGTGGTATGAATGGCAGCGCAATGGTGGACTTAGGTCTGGATGACGGTGCATTGGATGTTGAATTTACTCTGGGAGGTATGGAAGCTCAGCATTATCGGCAGTGGGGGCTGACTAAAGCCGATGGCGTAATGTTGCGTTTTGCAGGTTCCTGTCAGCGCGATGATACCAGCGATGTGATTGCTGTTGAGGTCGTGATGCGTGGCCGCTTCCATGAGTTTGATCACGGTACTTATAAGCAAGGGGATAACACTCAGACTAAAATCAGCGCTAAAAACACCTATTTCAAATTGACATGGGATGGTGAAGTTCTGATCGAAGTGGATACCGTTAACATGGTTGAAGTGGTTAATGGTGAGGATCGTCTGGCAGATCATCGCCGCGCTATGGGTCTTTAATCTAATCGGATAAACAAGGTTGAACCATGACAGAAACACTCATTACTCAAAACGACGAGCAGCGCACAATCGTATTAGAAGAACCACTTGCACGTGGTGGTAGCAACATCACTGAGGTGGTGGTTCGCAAACCTAACAGTGGGGCGCTGCGTGGTGCTCGGCTACAGGCTTTACTGGAGATGGATGTGGACTCAATGATATTAGTTTTGCCACGCGTTACCACTCCCGCTCTCACTAAAAGTGACCTGTTGGCAATGACACCCGGCGATCTGATTAATCTCAGTGTTGAGGTGGTCAATTTTTTGTTACCGAAGTCGGCCAAGTCCGGTTTCCAGACCGACTAACCGTAGATGAACTGGTGGCAGATATTGCTACCGTTTTCCACTGGTCTCCGGCAGTAACAGATGAAATGTCACTGCCGGAATTATTGGACTGGCGACATCGGGCCATCTTACGAAGTGGTGCAGAAAATGAATAATACACAGTCACAGCTTAAATTTGTCATGCAGTCCGTTAATAAGCTGACCAACGCTTTGAAATCCGCACAGAGGAGTAATAAAAATTTGGTGGATGCCATCCGGCAAAACCGTGGTGAACTCAAGCTATTAAATCAGACTTGTAAAGTGATTAAATCTTATTCTGCTCCTGAATATGCGCAGGAAACTGCGCATACTAGTAGCAAAAAAGAAGAAAATCATGGTGGAAACCGTTATAGCAAAATCAAAGAGTTTCGTGATCGTATTAGCCAACATGGCGCTAATGCAAAATCGGCGGGCATTAAAGTACTGACAACCAGCAAAAATTTTCTGATGCCGGGTTACGATCTTAATGCTCAAATGTCCAAGATTCAGGCACAAACTAATATTGAAAAAAATTCTCCTGAATATGCCATGTTGCTCAATCAAAGTCGTGAGCTAAGTAAAAGAACAGGGATTTCTGCCAGTCAGATTGCACAGGGGCAAAGCTTGTATGCCTCTGCGGGTTATTCTCCTGAACAGATAAAGAATATGATGCCTGGCTCGGTGTTAATGTCACAGGCAAGCGGTACAGATTTTGCTGCTGTGGTTGATATTGGTACCCATGTATTGGAAGGATTCAAATTACAATCCGAAGAGATGAGTCATGTTAGTGATGTTTTAACAGCAACGTTCACGGGTTCAAAAACGACGTTGGCGGCATTGGGTGACACCATGAAATTTGTCGCGCCCGCGGCTGTTGCTTTGGGGGTTGATATTGAAACCGTTGCTGCGGCTACAAGAAAGCTGAGTGACGCCAATATTAAAGGAAGTGAAGCTGGAGAGGCTCTGAGCCGTGTACTAGGACGATTGGCTGAACCACCTAAAGTTGCCGCCGCCGCATTGAAACAACTCGATATTAAAACCCGTGATGCTAAAGGTAATTTACGGCAATTACCGGACATCCTTGCTGAACTGGATAGTAAAACCCGGTCAATGAATAGCGAGCAACGTACGAGTTATTTCACGGCAATTGGTGGTGAAAATACATCTCCAGCTTTGGATGTGCTGGTGAATCAAGCAGGACAGGGAGGATTACAGGCTTTTATCGCCGAACTAAAAAGTGCTCAAGGTGAATCTCAAAAAGTGGCATCTGTAATGACTAATAACCTCACCGGTGATATCCAAAAGCTTAATGCCGCCTGGAGTGATCTGGGGGTACAGATGTTTTCCGGCGTAGAAGGTCCTTTAAGGGGAGTGACTCAGCAAGTAACAAATGTGGTCAATAAAGTCGGTGAGTGGATGAAGGCCAACCCACGTTTGGCTGCAATGCTTGCGACTATCACGATGGTAGTCGGAGGGATGTTAACTGTTTTCGGCGCATTGGCACAGGCGATCGCTTCAATATTACTTCCATTAGCTGTAGCGAAATATAGCCTTACTCTCTTTGGTAGTACTGGTGTGAGAGCGCTGGGGTTTGTCGGCAATGCGCTGAAAATGTTGGGAAGTACTATGATGATTGTTGGTCGCCTGATGATGGCTAACCCAATCCTCGCCATTATTGGTTTGATTTCTATGGCGGCTGTTTATATTTGGCAAAACTGGGAAACATTGGGGCCGAAATTTTCTCAGCTTTGGGAAAATATCAAAACCAATCTAAGTGAGAAATGGGAATCTATTAAACAGAGTGTTCTGCAAACCTGGGAGAATATTAAAACTAATATCAGTAATGCCTGGGAATCCGTTAAACAGAACACATTGGAAACTTGGGAAAATATTAGAATATCGATTTCGGATAAGTGGAATGAAATTATTACCGGTATAATGAATTTGCCCAATCAGTTTAAAGAGTTTGGCATCGAGATAGTTAATGGTTTGCTGGATGGGATTAATGAAAAATGGGAAGCGTTGAAAAAGAAATTGACTTCATTGTCTGATTATATTCCTGACTGGATGCGGCCATGGGAAGATGCTTCAAAAGGCGTCAGTAATAATATGAATCCTAATGTCAGTTCAATTCTGCCTAAACATGACAGAGGGGGAATTATTCCCGTTGGAGGATTTGGTATTGTTGGCGAATACGGACCAGAGATTGTCGCAGGGCCTGTCAATGTCATTAGCCGACGGCAGACTGCCAGACTTGCTGCTGCTGCCGCATTTTCGTTAAGCGTGATGGCACCCTCTGTGGCTGCTAGAACAGCACCGTTGCATACTCAGAGTTTACCGGCTCATGCTTATTCACAGATTCAGGAAAAGGTGGACAGACGCCAAATACAGTACCGCAATGAATCGCCGGTCTATCATATAAATATCTATGGTGCACCGGGGCAATCTGCGCAGGATATTGCCGCAATGGTTAGGCGCGAACTGGATGATCGGGAACGTAAACAGCAAGCTCGTTTACGCAGTTCATTCTCTGATAGAGGAGAATTCTAATTATGATGGCTGCACTGGGTTTATTTGTTTTTATGTTAAAAACGACGCCATATCAGAGTCTGCAACATCAACAGTCATGGCGACATGCTTTTAATAGCCGTATCGGGATACGGCCTGCTTGGCAATTTTTGGGACCAGATAATGACACTATGACACTTTCCGGCTCGTTATATCCCGAAATTACAGGTGGTCGTTTGTCATTGGTGGCTTTACAAGTTATGGCTGATAGCGGTAAAGCGTGGTCCTTTATAGATGGCAGTGGCACGATTTACGGCATGTTTGTGATTGAAAGTATTGATCAGACAAAAACTGAATTTATGTCGGATGGTGCTGCGCGCAAAATTGATTTCACTTTAACATTACGGCGAGTTGATAGTGCTCTGGGTGAAATGTTCGGTGATCTTCAGGATCAATTCTCAATGATTACAGACAATTTGGCAGGTAGAGTCAGGGAGGTATTGCCATGATGTCTGAATTTGACTGGGTTACCGAAAAGGGCAATACACCGGCATTTCTTCTGGAAATTGATAATAAAGATATCAGTGGGCGCATTCAATCGCGCCTAATATCACTGACGATGACGGATAATCGCGGTTTTGAGGCCGATCAGCTTGATATTGAATTGGATGATGCCGATGGCACCTTGATGCTGCCTTCCCGAGGTAATGTGATTTCATTGGCATTGGGTTGGCAGGGGCAATCATTGATTGGTAAAGGACGTTTTACTGTGGATGAAATTGGGCACAGTGGAGCGCCGGATAAATTAACTATCCGCGCCCGTAGTGCTGATTTCCGTGAATCTCTCAATATGAGACGTGAAAAATCTTATCATGAGAAAACGATTGGTGAGATTGTTCATACTATTGCTGCCAGAAATAACCTTACTGCTGATTTACATGAGGATATAGCGAAGGTATTTATTAATCATATTGATCAGACTAATGAGTCTGATGGTAGTTTTCTTACTCGCTTGGCGAAACAGGAAGGAGCAATTGCCTCAGTAAAAAATGGCAAGTTGATATTCATTCGGCAAGGGCAGAATAAAACAGCCAGCGGTGAGGTTATCCCTGCATTAGTGATCACGCGTCAGTCAGGGGACAGCCACAATTTTACTCTCTCTGACCGTGAGGCTTATACCGGTGTGGTGGCAAACTGGCTGAATACCCGTAAGCCAGAGGAAAAACATACTGTAGCCATTGAACGAAAAAGCCAAAAAAATTCTGATAGATCAAATTCCTATCTGGTAGGCAGTAAAGATAACGTACTGGAACTTCCTCGTGTTTATGCTGATGAAGACAGCGCTAAACGTGCTGCAAAAGTTGTCTGGGAAAAAATGCAACGTGGGGCTGCGACATTTTCAATTCAACTGGCTCGGGGACGTGCCGATCTCTACCCTGAAATACCCATAAAAGTGACTGGTTTTAAACCAGAAATAGATGCTGCGGAATGGACATTAACGACGGTCATCCACACGATGAATGGATCGGGGGGAGGTTTTACAACAGCACTGACTCTGGAATTAAAAATTGATGATCTCGATATGAAATAATTATTTTTAAAATAAGACCTTATTGCTATATTGTTCGCATGATGAGAGCTCATGTTTTAGTTAAGGGTAGAGAAATATGATCAAGTGTCCTCTTTGTGGTAAAGCTGCTCATGCACGCAGTAGCTTTGAGCATTCTAGTCAGACAAAAGAACGTTATAACCAGTGTCAAAACATCAATTGTGGTGCAACTTTCGTTAGCCATGAAACGTTTGTCCGTTTTATTTCCAAGCCGGGTGAAGTGATAAGCGTTAAGCCACATCCCAAAGAAAAGCCTAAAACTCAACTGAATTTGGCTTGAAGATTAGAAGTGGGTTGCAGATGTGTGCCACCGATAATAGGTGGCTTTTATTGTGTGCCGGACTTGTTATGCACCTCAATTAACTACGTTGCTCAATATCTCGTGAATAGTGAATAAATTCACTTGCGTCCCCGGTCATATTTTGTCAGCTTTAGTGTAATCAGAATATCTTATCAACACTCACCAAAGCAGGACAATAATGATGAAAAATGTGGGTTTTATCGGCTGGCGCGGTATGGTTGGCTCAGTATTAATGCAACGTATGATTGAAGAACGGGATTTTGATATTATTCATCCTGCATTCTTCACGACATCACAACATGGGCAGACTGCACCTGATTTTACCGGTCAACAGGGTACCTTACAGAATGCTTTCGATATTGAGGCTCTTAGTGTTCTGGACATTATTATTAGTTGTCAGGGTGGCGATTATACCAATGAGGTTTATCCGAAGTTAAGAGCAACGGGTTGGCAGGGATATTGGATTGATGCGTCATCAGCGCTGCGTATGAATGATGATTCCATCATTATTCTTGATCCGGTCAATCATGCTCATATTCAGGAAGGTCTTAATAAAGGTATAAAAACTTTTGTTGGTGGTAATTGTACTGTTAGCTTAATGCTGATGTCTCTGGGCGGTTTGTTTGCTAATGATTTGGTTGAATGGGCTTCTGTTGCGACTTATCAGGCAGCTTCTGGTGCCGGTGCCCGTCATATGCGCGAATTACTGGTTCAGATGGGTTCTTTGCATACTCAGGTAGCAAAAGAGTTGCAAGATCCGGCATCTGCTATCCTGGATATTGAAAGAAAGGTAACAGATTTCACCCGTAGCGGTTCTTTACCAACAGACCAATTTGGTGTACCACTGGCAGGTAGTTTGATCCCATGGATTGATAAACAGCTTGATAACGGCCAGAGCCGTGAAGAGTGGAAAGGGCAGGCAGAAACCAACAAGATCCTCAATACCGGTAATAAGATTATTACCGTTGATGGCTTGTGTGTACGTATCGGCGCTTTACGTTGCCACAGCCAAGCATTTACTTTGAAATTGAAAAAAGATATTCCGATTCCTGAAATTGAGCAATTACTGGCTGCGCATAATGACTGGGTAACAGTGATCCCAAATGATCGTGAGCTGAGTATGCGGGAATTGACCCCGGCAGCGGTAACAGGCACGTTGAATACTCCTGTGGGGCGCTTACGCAAGTTGAATATGGGCCCGGAATATTTATCTGCTTTTACAGTAGGTGACCAATTGTTGTGGGGAGCAGCAGAGCCTCTGCGTCGTATGCTACGTATTCTGGTTTAATCATTTTAATCTATTTAGTTATGTAAAAATCCACTCGTTATTCGGGTGGATTTCTCTATATAGCATTTGATGGTTTTGTTGGTTGTTTCTTTATTGGTTTATTTTTGTTATATTTCATAAATTATATTTATGGTTTGTATCTGCCTGGTAAATCATTTTTATGGAGATGACGGGAATGGAACAAGATAAGCTACTGAGTTTAAAAGTAAGAGAATTAAGAGAGCTGGCAAGAACGTTATCTTTTCGCTATATCAGTCATAGTAAAATTAAATATGGCGTTTTTAGAAAAGTCTTGAAGCCAAGGGAAAAATCCTGGAGCTTATTTAGAAATATCAATAATGATTTTACCAGAGGGTGGAAAGAAATGGATATAATTAGCTTATCAACAGAAGTTACTGCTGATTCTTATACTGCTTGGGGTATTTATAAAATACAAAAGGAAAAAGAATAATGGATTATAATGATATTATTATTTCAACTAAATCATCATGGCTAGATATATTGTATTATTATGTTTTATCTATTCTTATATTATTTTTTTGTTTATTATGAAAAGAATTGTAGAAGAAAATAGTAATAATGTTTTTATTGTTTTTGGTGTTATTTCTGTTCTTATATTATCTAGCATTCAGATAATTTTAACAGGATATGAATACGATATACCGCATTTTATTAACTTTAAAAGTGAAAGTATAAAATTTGGTGGTTTCATATTTTCAATATTATATATTTTTTTGATTCCAAGTAAGTACTCTAAATAAATTTTTTTATAAATGGATATTTTAGCCTATATGTAAAGAAAAGTATTTTTCAACATTAAGTATAGAAGTGGCAGTTGATGGTGTTACTCTTTGGAGTGTTTATAAGATAATAGAAGAAGAGAAATAATATGAGTCAAGAATTAATTATATCTACCCAATCATCTGATCTTGATTTTTTATTATATTTTTTATTTATGATGATTTCTTCTATATTTTTCTTATTTTTTAAAAAATACACAGAAAGTAAAAAAAGTATTTTTATATTTATAGTTAATCTTTTGTTTTTGTTTTCTTTTTGCACAGATCAATTAATTATATCTAAATTCGGTTATTCCTTGATTCCACCATTTAGGTTTTTAAATTTAAATTATGAGGTAATAAGAATAGGTGCGGTGATATTTTCAATTTTAATCATGATAATGTTCCCGCGAAAATTTAAATATTCATACTGACCTCTAATGGTAATAATAATGAATTATATCGATGTTACAATTTCCACTCAATCTACTTGGCAGGATATTTTTCTGTACTATCTTTTATCATTAGCACTTTTGTTTTTTCTTTTTTTCATGAAAATGACCATAGAGAAAAGAAGAAGTTATATTCTCTCTGTTCTTGGTTTTTTTATTATAGTAATGTTAGGCTCAATTCAATTGTTTATTGTTAAATATGGTGGTTATCATGAGATTATATCAATGTTTATTAATTTAAATAGTGAGGTAATTAGAGTGGGTAGTGTAATGTTTTCTATTTTATATGCTTGCATGTTGCCAAAAAAATATTGAAATTATTTTTAGATCAGATTCTTATGAAATTAATTTGTTAATGGGTAGGATAAGCTTAAAATAACTATTTGATTACTGAAAAAATTATAATATTCTATTTTGAGTATTTGTTTATTAAGATAGGAAAAAATATGGATTATATCGATGTTATAATTTCTACCAAACCAACTTGGTGGGATATTTCTCTTTATTACATTATGTCTTTAGTTGTTTTTATCTCATTTTATTTTATAAAAAAGATTGTGGACAAAAAAGTAATTATATTTTGTCTGTTTTTATTTCTATTTTAATAATTATATTTGGTTATATACAACTATTTGTTGTTGGCCTTAATGAACACTATGATTTTATATCGAAATTCATTAATTTAAATAGTGAAGAGATTAAAATAGGAAGTATGATATTCTCTATTTTATATGCTTTGGTCCTACCGAGAAAAGTTCATTAATGAAACAAGGCGTGAAATTAAAACGTCTTGTTTCGCTCTTTTAATAAATTCTGTCATCCCAAATACTATAACTGCCAGTACCTGCGATAAGGTGATTCCAGGTAATGTTTGTATATTTTAACGAAATACTTTCCTGTGGTGGAAGCTCATTATGATTCAATGAATGCAGATGTAAAACACTTATCTCAGTGATTGTGGCACCAGTGATCTTTATATTGTAATAACGTTCTTGAGCACCATTTGAATTAGTTCGGTAAAAATCAATAGAGCATTCAAGAGACTCATTATCCGAAATAGCAACACCAAGTAATGGTGATGATTTGTCGATGGGTTTTTGGATAACAATGGGTTGATGATCGACGTTTTGAGCCCGTGTTATCGCATGGCTTAGGCTATAAACTAATATCTGATCGAAGTGGTTTGCTTGATATTTATTACCAATAGAATCAACAGAAGAACATCCAGCTGATATTAACCCTTGTTTTTTTCCCTTCACCGTCATGTAAATCATATCAGCCATATTATATCCTTAGATTATATTTAAGTTATGTTTTACAGAAACATTAGATAAATTACACTTTATTGGTTATAAATAACAGATAAAAAAACGCTCATAGAGAATAAATATGAGCGCTTTGGAGATTGTCAAGAATAGCAATTAGATATCAATATTGGCCGCTTTCAGAGCGTTCTCTTCAATAAATGCACGACGAGGTTCAACAGCATCACCCATCAGGGTTGTGAACAGTTGATCAGTTGCAATAGCATCTTTTACTGTCACACGCATCATACGGCGGGTTTCCGGGTTCATGGTTGTTTCCCATAACTGCTCAGGGTTCATTTCTCCCAGACCTTTGTAACGTTGTATGGACAGACCACGACGTGACTCTTTGGTTAACCAGTTCAGAGCCTGCTCAAAATCAGAGACAGGTTGGCGGCGTTCACCACGCTCAATATAAGCGTCTTCTTCGATCAAATTGGCAAGTTTGTCGCCCAATTGGGTAATACGATGATATTCACCACCGTGGACAAAATCGAAGTCCAGTAAATAGTCAGTATCAACACCATGTGTACGAACACACAGAACGGGTTCGTGCATTTGGCGCTCACGATTTTCATGGAGGCGATAGCTGTAGCTGCTGCTGTTTTGTTCACGGTCATTCAGACGAGTGACCAACGTTTTAATCCATTCTTCAACTTTGACCTTATCAGACAGCTTTTCTTCGGTTAGCTTTGGATGATAAATCAGATTGTTTAATAAACTTAGTGGGTACAGGCGCTCCATACGTTTAATGATTTTCTGCACGCCATTGAATTCTGTCACTAGTTTTTCCAGTGGTTCCCCTTTCAGGGCTGGGGCGTGTTTGCTGGTGTAAAGTGATGCGCCATCCAATGCAATGGACAGTTGGTACTCATCCATCGCTTCATCATCTTTAATGTATTGTTCTTGTTTGCCTTTTTTCACTTTATACAGTGGCGGTTGCGCAATAAATACATGACCACGTTCAATGATTTCTGGCATTTGACGATAGAAGAAAGTCAGCAACAGAGTACGGATATGAGAACCATCGACATCCGCATCCGTCATGATGATAATACTGTGATAACGCAGCTTATCCGGGTTGTATTCGTCACGGCCAATACCGCAACCTAACGCAGTGATCAAGGTTGCGACTTCCTGAGAAGAGAGCATCTTATCGAAACGCGCTTTTTCAACGTTCAGGATTTTACCTTTCAGTGGCAAGATTGCCTGATTTTTACGGTTACGCCCCTGTTTTGCGGAACCGCCCGCAGAGTCCCCTTCCACTAAGTAGAGTTCGGACAGCGCAGGGTCACGCTCCTGGCAATCTGCCAGTTTGCCAGGCAGACCGGCCAGATCAAGCGCTCCTTTGCGACGTGTCATTTCGCGTGCTTTACGAGCTGCTTCACGAGCGCGGGCCGCGTCGATAATTTTGCCGACGACGGTTTTGGCGTCATTTGGATTTTCCAGCAGGTATTCCACCAGCTTCTCGTTCATCAGTGTTTCAACTGCTGTTTTCACTTCGGAAGAAACCAGTTTGTCTTTGGTCTGAGAAGAGAATTTTGGATCAGGGACTTTAACGGAAATAACCGCGACCAAACCCTCACGGGCATCATCACCGGTGGCACTGACTTTAGATTTCTTGTTATACCCTTCTTTGTCCATATAGCTGTTGAGGGTACGGGTCATTGCGGTACGGAAACCCACTAAGTGAGTACCGCCATCACGTTGCGGGATGTTGTTGGTAAAGCAGTAAATATTTTCCTGGAAACCATCGTTCCACTGCAAGGCAACTTCAACACCGATGCTATCTTTTTCTGTTGAAAAATAGAAAACATTGGGATGGATTGGTGTTTTGTTTTTATTTAAGAATTCAACAAACGCTTTAATACCACCTTCATAATGGAAGTGATCTTCAATATTGGTGCGCTTATCAAGCAAGCGGATAGATACACCTGAATTCAGAAAGGACAGTTCACGCAGACGTTTAGCCAGAATGTCGTGCTGGAATTCAGTGTTGTTACTGAAAGTATCCATGCTCGGCCAAAAGCGGACACGAGTACCAGTCTGTTCGGTTTCACCGACAACTTTTAGTGGGCTTTGCGGCACACCAAGGTGATAAGTCTGTTCATGAACTTTGCCATCACGGCGGATAACCAGTTCCAGCTTTTCAGACAAGGCGTTAACAACAGAAACCCCTACGCCGTGCAAGCCGCCGGAAACTTTATAAGAGTTATCATCGAATTTCCCCCCCGCGTGCAGCACCGTCATAATAACTTCGGCTGCTGAAACACCTTCTTCTTCGTGTATACCGGTAGGGATACCGCGGCCATCATCCTGTACGGAGACAGAGTTATCAGCATGGATAGTGACGATAACTTCACTACAGTGGCCTGCGAGGGCTTCGTCGATAGCGTTGTCGACAACCTCGAAGACCATGTGGTGTAAGCCGGTACCATCGTCTGTATCACCGATATACATGCCCGGACGTTTACGAACCGCATCCAGCCCTTTTAATACCTTGATACTTGAGGAGTCATATGTATTCGACATCAACGTTTCTCGCTCATTTTTAATCCTGTGGTTGAACCTCTATTTTGCCATTTTCCACGCGAAACATCCTGCTATTTCCATCAAGCATATCGGTTACCTGACCAGGGCTTATCGCACTAACAAAGACCTGAGCTTGCGTGGATTTTAGACGTTCGGCCAGTAACTGACGGCGGCCGGCATCCAGTTCGGAGGCAAAATCATCAAGCAGATACAGACATTGTTGTCCGCTCTGTCGGGTGAAATATTCACCCTGTGCTAGCCGCAGTGCACACATCAGCAATTTTAATTGACCGCGGGATAACATATCTTCTACTGGCGTTCCTTCTGCACGGATGCGCAGATCTGCCTTATGTGGGCCGGAAGCCGTGTAGGTTAATGCTCTGTCACGCTCAAACTGGCGTTCCAGTAATTCAGCGTAATCACTCTCTTTGTCCCATCCCTGTTGGAAAGAGAAACTCAATATAAATTCGGGTAAGAACTGTTTACAGGTATCAGCAATATCCTGAGTGATGTTTGTAACATATTCAGTTCGCCACTGGTTTATCTGATTAGCCAGGGGCGCTAGTTCTTGATCCCAGGGCCGTATCTGGCTGTAGCGAGTAACTTGTCGCAGTGCTGCATTGCGTTGTTTAAGCAGCCGTTTCAAGTTTACCCAGGCAGAAAAAAAACGTGGCTCATTGTGGAAACAACCCCAGTCAATAAAGGCCCGGCGATACTTTGGCCCGCCATTTAACAGGGTGAATCCTTCCGGGGTAATAAGCTGCATAGGCAGCATCTTGGCGAGTTCTGAAATTTTACCACCATCATTGCCATCAATTCTGACTTTGCTATCGCCATGACGGTTTTTGCTCAGACCGATAGACAGTTCCCGTTCATTCTTCTGTTGTCCTAGTCGTCCATGCAAAACAAATTCATCACAGTTATGGCGGATGACTCGCCCAGCCTGAATGCTGCGGAAAGAGCGCCCGTGACCCAGAGTATAAATCGCTTCCAGTACACTGGTTTTGCCGCTGCCATTAGAACCAACCAGAAAATTAAATCCGGTAGCCAGAGGCAAATCTGCGGCGGCGATATTACGAAAATCGCGGATAAGTAAACGCGTAAGAGTCATATACCTGAAATGTAAATCCGGTTACAGGCGCATTGGCATCACGACATAAGCCGCATTGTGGTTGGCACAGTCTTCTATCTGAACACTGGAAATAGCGTCGGTCAGCAGTAAACGAACCTCTTCACATCTTAATGTGTTGAGTACGTCCAGAACATAACTGACATTAAAGCCTATTTCCATTTCAGTACCTTGATAGCTGACATCGACAATCTCTTCGGCTTCTTCCTGTTCAGGGTTATTTGCTGTGATTTTTAGCTGGTTCTCACTAAAATAGAGGCGAACTCCGCGGAATTTCTCATTAGAGAGAATTGCCGCACGTGAAAAAGCCTGTTTCAGCATATCGCAACTGGCTTCCAGGGTTTTATCCGGGCTTTTCGGTAATACGCGGCGATAATCAGGGAAACGCCCATCGACCAGTTTAGAGGTGAAAATAAAGTCGCCAACGTGGGCACGAATATTGTTACTGCCGATTTGTAACTGTAACGGCGTATCGCCGCCATCCAGTAATCTCATCAGCTCAATAACGCCTTTACGTGGCACGATCACCGAATGGGAAGGCAGATTTTGACCAATTCCCATAGAGCAGACTGCCAGACGGTGACCATCCGTTGCCACTGTCCGCAGTTCTTCGCCTTCGGTTTCAAACAACATACCGTTGAGGTAATAGCGGACGTCCTGATGAGCCATTGAGAACTGCGTCGATTCAATAAGACGTTTCAGTGTGGCTTGTGGCAGCGAAAATTCCACTTCACTTTGCCAGTCGTCAAGATTTGGAAAATCAGCAGCGGGCAATGTAGAAAGCGAAAAACGACTGCGGCCGGAGCGTACCAGCAGGCGGTCTCCATCCAGTTCCACACTGATTTCGGCACCATCCGGCAAACCGCGCCAGATATCAAAGAATTTACGTGCCGGTACAGTGGTTGCACCTGCTTCGTGTGGCAATGAAAGCGCGACACGCGCCATCATTTCCATTTCTAAATCTGTGCCGGTCAACAATAGAGAACCTTCTGTGACCTGTAATAATAAATTACCCAGAATCGGCAGAGTAGGGCGCCCGCCCAGTGGGCTGCTGACCTGTTGCAGTGGTTTTAACAATTGCTCACGTTCGATGATAAATTTCATAGCGCTAGGAAGACAATGTTCTGATTAAGTTAGAAAAATCCTCTTTGATGTCATGACTTTCTTCGCGCAGTTGCTCGATTTTACGACAAGCGTGCAGCACGGTTGTATGGTCACGTCCACCAAAGGCATCCCCGATTTCAGGCAAGCTGTGATTGGTTAACTCTTTCGCCAGCGCCATTGCCATTTGCCTTGGTCGGGCAACGGAACGGGAACGCCGTTTGGAAAGTAAATCAGCCACCTTGATTTTATAATACTCAGCGACTGTTTTCTGAATATTATCAATGGTAACCAGTTTTTCTTGCAGTGCTAACAAGTCACGTAATGCTTCACGTACAAAATCAATAGTAATCGCCCGGCCGGTAAAATTGGCATTCGCTATTACCCTGTTCAATGCACCTTCAAGCTCGCGGACATTAGAACGCAGGCGTTTGGCTATAAAGAAAGCGACTTCTCCTGGCAACTGGATTTCGTTTTCGTCCGCTTTTTTCATCAAAATAGCGACACGGGTCTCCAGTTCCGGTGGTTCAATAGCAACGGTTAGCCCCCAGCCAAAACGGGATTTTAACCGATCTTCTACCCCATTGATCTCTTTTGGATAGCGATCTGATGTTAGAATAATCTGTTGATTACCTTCCAGTAATGCATTGAACGTATGAAAGAACTCTTCCTGAGAACGCTCTTTATTGGCAAAAAACTGAATATCATCGATCAGTAACGCATCGACAGAGCGGTAATAGCGTTTGAACTCTTCTATTGCATTGTTTTGTAATGCTTTGACCATATCCTGAACAAAACGTTCAGAATGCATATAAACCACCTTGGCGTTTGCCTTACGTGCCATAATACTGTTACCTACGGCATGTAATAAGTGGGTTTTACCCAAACCTGTACCACCATAAAGGAATAGTGGATTGTAGGCGCCACCGGGGTTATCGGCTACCTGTCTTGCGGCAGCGCGGGCAAGCTGGTTGGATTTACCTTCAACAAAGTTATCAAAATTATGTTTGGGATTAACATTAGAGCGGTAAGACAGCTCTGGTTGTACCGCAGAGTTATCCCAACTGGGACGTACTGAGGCGCTCTGTGGTGCAGGTGTAACCGGTGTATGAGCAACAACCCTCTGTGGTCGGCTGTCGTTTTGGGAAACAGGTTTATTGCCAACTTCGAAACGTAATAACGGTACTTCTGCTCCACAAAAGTCATTCAACAACCCATTGATATTGTTGATATACTTTTCTCTTACCCAATCCAGAACAAACCGATTTGGGGCATAAAGTGCCAGAGTGTTACCACTTAGCTCGGCCTGAAGGGGGCGTATCCACATACTGAATTCTGTGGCAGGTAACTCATCCTGCAATCGGGCAAGACATTGCTGCCAAAGCGAAAGTGACACGGCGGACTCCCCTAAAACAAGGCCAATTAACAATTAAAGAAATCGGAGTGGTTAGCTCATTAATATTGGGTACAAAACAACGATTCCTTCAAGGCAAGGAAGGATCAATTGTCATGTTTATGGCGATTTTTAATGTCATCGCTCACCCATGATCCGCAGATAAGATCCAGATCATGACCTGCGATCATAGCGCAAAAGACGATATAGATCTTCATTCTTTTACACAGTTTAAGCGCTTTTTATCCACAGGTTAAAATTGCCTGTGAAATAAAGGGCTGTAAAAGGTGCTTTAATGTGGTTATGGCATATATCAAACAAAGATCGAGGATAAGCCGATATTTAAGACAAAACCGGACCTATGATCATAATAGAAAACGAAGATCAACGGGTGATCATTGCGCTTTGCTCAACAGTCCGTATAATATTGCACCCTGCGTGCAATGCCAGAGTTTTTTGCCGGTAGTAGCTGGTGAGGGGTTCCGGTGTAAGCACGGGCAGGTTGTTGGTAAACATTCAACTCAGTAGAAAAGCCGGCCGGCTTGTGTCATGCCAATTGACTCATAGCTGTACATTTTATTACAATCCCGCTTCTTTATATTGATGTTGCGATTGAGGCATCGGTGTCTACTTCTCACTGGTTGCCAACGCGTTTACTGAATCAGTAATAATTTTAAGTTAGGTAGAAATCGCTATGAAACGCACTTTCCAACCGTCCGTACTGAAGCGTAACCGTTCTCACGGCTTCCGCACTCGTATGGCCACCAAAAATGGTCGTCAGGTTCTGGCTCGCCGTCGTGCAAAAGGCCGTGCTCGTCTGACCGTTTCTAAGTAATAAAGCTAACCATCTAGTGGTTACGCTCGCTTTTCCGAGGGAGTTACGCTTGTTAACTCCCAAGAATTTCACTTATGTTTTCCAGCAACCCCAACGGGCAAGTTCACCAGAGATTACTATCCTTGGTCGCCTTAATGAGCTGGGGCATCCCCGCATCGGTCTTACTATAGCCAAAAAAAATGTTAAACGTGCTCATGAGCGTAACCGGATTAAGCGGTTGGCCCGTGAGAGTTTTCGTTTGAACCAACATAATTTGCCTCCTATGGATTTTGTGGTATTGGTTAAGAAAGGGGTTGCTGAGCTTGATAACCGTGAGTTAACGGAAGCTTTGGGTAAATTATGGCGTCGTCACTGTCGCTTGGCTCGCGCTTCCTGATCGCATTAATCCGAGGATACCAGTTAGTGATAAGTCCACTGCTGGGACCTCGTTGTCGTTTCAATCCTACGTGTTCTCAATATGGAATTGAGGCGCTGCGCAGGTTTGGGATGATAAAAGGCGGTTGGTTAACGGTGAAACGCATATTAAAATGCCATCCTTTACACGAAGGTGGTGATGATCCTGTCCCACCTGAAAAAAACAACGATAACAGAGAACACTAACGATGGATTCGCAACGTAATCTTCTTCTCATCGCTTTGCTGTTCGTTTCTTTCTTGGTCTGGCAAGCATGGGAAGCAGATAAAAATCCGCAACCAACTACAGTACAGGCCACGCAACAAACGGATATGCCTAGCAGTGAGAATCAGGCAGTGCCAGGCAGTGGAAAAGGTAAACTGATCACGGTTAAAACTGATGTGCTCTCTTTGACCATCAATACTCGTGGCGGTGATATTGAAGAGGCTGACTTGTTAGCCCATCCTGATACCCTGGGTTCAAGCAACCCATTTAAATTACTGGAAACAACATCTGCTTTCACTTATCAGGCACAAAGTGGGTTGACGGGTAAAGATGGCCCGGATAACCCGGCAAATAGTGAGCGCCCGCTGTATACCGCAGCACAGGATAGCTATGTATTGGCGGATGGGCAGGATGAATTACGTATCCCAATGAATTTCGTCGCTAAAGATGGCGTTGTTTATGTCAAAACATTTGTTTTAAAACGTGGTGCATACGCGATTAGTGTGGATTATCGCATTCATAACACGACAGAAAACCCGTTGCAGATGACCTTTTTTGGTCAACTGAAACAGAGTGTTGAATTGCCAAAACATCGTGATACCGGCAGCAATAACTTTGCATTGCATACTTACCGTGGTGCGGCTTATTCTTCAGACGAAACTAAATATAAAAAATACAGCTTTAGCGATATTGAAAGTGAACCGTTATCCGTCACCACTAAAGGCGGTTGGATTGCAATGTTACAGCAATATTTTGCTACGGCCTGGGTGCCCGCTGCTAATGAAACTAGCACTTTCTATACTGCCGCATTAGGTAAAGAGATGGCTGCGATTGGTTATAAAAGTGCGCCAATCTCTGTTGCCGCTAATAGTGAAAAAACGATCGCTTCTACGCTGTGGATTGGCCCGGAAATTCAAGATGAAATGGCTGCTGTAGCACCTCATCTGGATCTGTCCGTGGACTATGGCTGGTTGTGGTTTATTTCTCAGCCGTTATTTAAACTGTTGAAATTCTTGCATGGTTTCATCGGTAACTGGGGCTTCTCCATTATCGTCATTACCTTTATCGTGCGTGGTATCATGTACCCGCTGACCAAAGCGCAATATACTTCAATGGCGAAAATGCGCCTGTTGCAGCCTAAATTAGCGGCTATGCGTGAGCGTATTGGTGATGATAAACAGCGCATGAGCCAGGAAATGATGGCGTTGTATAAAGCGGAGAAAGTGAACCCACTGGGTGGTTGTTTGCCTCTGTTGATCCAGATGCCAATTTTCCTTGCTCTGTATTACATGCTGATGGGTTCTGTTGAATTGCGTCATGCACCGTTCGCTGGCTGGATTAATGACTTGTCTGCACAGGATCCTTATTACATCCTGCCATTGCTGATGGGTATGACTATGTTCGTCATCCAGAAAATGTCGCCGACAACAATCACTGACCCGATGCAGCAGAAGATTATGACCTACATGCCTGTCATGTTCACCATCTTCTTCCTGTGGTTCCCGTCAGGTCTGGTTCTGTACTATATCGTCAGTAACCTGGTGACCATTATTCAGCAGCAACTGATTTATCGTGGGCTGGAAAAACGTGGTCTGCATAGCCGCGAGAAAAAGCCGGCGAAATAAAATATAGCTTTAGTCAGAACGCGTTCTGGCGGTTATAACAGAAAAGGCGGTCATTGGCCGCCTTAACTATTTGAGTTAAAAAGCAAAAGAGAGATAACCATGAATACCACTGATACGATTGTCGCTCAGGCTACCCCACCAGGACGGGGTGGTGTTGGCATTTTACGCGTTTCCGGCCAGAAAGCAGCACAAGTGGCTGAGGTGGTATTAGGGAAATTACCCAAACCCCGTTATGCAGATTATCTGCCATTTCGTGATGCAGATGGCAGTGTGCTTGATCAGGGGATTGCTCTTTATTTTCCTGGTCCCAACTCCTTTACCGGGGAAGATGTACTGGAGCTTCAGGGACATGGTGGGCCGATTATTCTCGATTTACTGCTGAAACGTATTCTGACTTTGCCTGGTGTGCGAATCGCTAATCCGGGTGAATTTTCTGAGCGTGCTTTTCTTAATGACAAACTGGATCTGGCTCAGGCGGAGGCCATTGCTGACCTGATTGATGCCAGCTCGGAGCAAGCTGCTCGTTCTGCGCTGAATTCCTTACAGGGTGCCTTTTCCGATCAGATTCATCAGATGGTGGAAGCACTTACTCACTTGCGGATCTATGTGGAAGCCGCTATTGATTTTCCAGATGAAGAGATCGACTTTCTTTCTGATGGAAAAATCGAAGCCAATTTGGATGAAGTGATGGTTGAACTTGAGCGCGTACGTTCTCAGGCTCGCCAAGGTAGCCTTTTGCGTGAGGGGATGAAAGTCGTTATCGCTGGTCGCCCTAATGCAGGGAAATCCAGTCTGCTTAATGCACTGGCAGGCCGTGAAGCGGCAATTGTGACAGATATTGCGGGCACGACCCGTGATGTGTTGCGTGAACATATCCATATTGACGGTATGCCGTTACATATCATTGATACTGCGGGGCTGCGTGAAGCCAGTGACGAAGTGGAACGTATTGGTATTGAGCGTGCATGGCAGGAGATTGAACAGGCTGATCGTGTACTGTTTATGGTGGACAGTACGACAACCGATGCGGTTGAGCCGGTGGAAATCTGGCCTGAATTTATGGCTCGTCTGCCTGAATTACTTCCTATCACCGTCGTTCGTAATAAAACGGATATGACAGATGAAAAGGTGGATATTATTAAAGTAAGTGGTTACTCACTAATCCGTCTTTCAGCCCGTAGTGGTGAAGGAATAGATTTACTGCGTGATCATCTGAAAGAAACGATGGGTTTCAACAGCAATACGGAAGGTGGCTTTCTGGCCCGTCGTCGCCATTTACAGGCATTAAATACTGCGGCAGAGCATCTACAACAAGGCCATGAACAGCTGGTGGTTGCCCGTTCAGGTGAATTGCTGGCGGAAGAGCTACGTTTGGCACAACAGGCACTGAGCGAGATCACCGGTGAGTTTACCTCTGATGATCTGTTGGGTAGGATTTTTTCGAGTTTTTGTATTGGGAAGTGAGTTGTAAAAGAGAAAAATAAAGTCATTAATTGATTTTAACAGTATATATTCCTTTTGTTACTTTATTTCTCCCCTCATCTCTTAAGAATGCGGGGAATAAAGAAACATTAACGTCCCAGTGCTTTGTTTATTAACCCAATGGCAATATTACAACCATTGGGGTTTGATATTTCTGAGTGTGCGCAATCTACCAACTCTACGGTTATTCTGTCGGCGCATTTTAACTTGTCGATAAAGTATTTTTCATCGTTGGAGAAAAACAACGATGTCGATTTTACTGGTTTCACATCCAGGTAATCGCGGATACGTGAACCAAAGATGCAAATAAAATGCTGAACTGGTAAATTTCTGTCATTAGAAAGTCGCCATGCTACAGTCGCGCCGATACTGAATCCAACCAGTATCACTGGAGTATTGATGTATGTAAGGGAATCCCTTACTTTGTATGTATATTCATCTATTGATGAAACGCTATGAAAATATTCGTACATCGCTTCTTGATTATTTGACGTTTCGTTTTCTTTTTCATAAGGGGAAATGATTAACCCATCACCACCTAAACGTTTTGCAATTAATTTTATGTGCTCTGAAACTCCATGAATATCCGTTAAAAATATAAATTTCATTTAATTCTCATTAGATCAATGATGTAGAAGACTAAGGTGTACGATTTAATCATATAACTAAGTTGATGTTGTATGATTTATTGAATAATAAGTTATTGTAGTTAATTTTATGTTAATATACAATT
The DNA here is from genome assembly GCF_042879375.1 of Photorhabdus sp. RM323S. Classification (NCBI taxonomy): domain Bacteria; kingdom Pseudomonadati; phylum Pseudomonadota; class Gammaproteobacteria; order Enterobacterales; family Morganellaceae; genus Photorhabdus; species Photorhabdus sp. RM323S. The sequence goes on along the minus strand of NZ_JBHFKZ010000002.1, from coordinate 133,219 downwards.
TCTTATTGACTTCATTGTTATGGAGTTAATTGAATCGAATTTTCATTATCTCTTTACTTAATTCATTATAAGTGAAAAATTTTTTTTATATAATTTAAAGTTGTTAATCATTATTGCCTTAATAACCTCTGGTTTATTGACTGCTTGGTTATGAGGTTCTTGCTGTTATGTTTAACTATGAGATTTTTATAAATTTTACAGATTATATTTACCGGGAATCCTACTTTGAAAATACAAATTATTATTCAGTCTGCTGAACAGAGACCTGATTTAAAAGATGCCGCCGATGGGATTATTTATCATAACTGGCCTTTGTTTATGCAGAATTCTCCAATGGGATATGAGTATTGGAACGAATTATTTAAGCCAGACTTTAGCCGTTTTCAACAATTTGCTATTTTAACCTGAATTTTGCTTAAGAAGGAAATTAGAGTCTCTGAGATGCGATCAACGTTTTTGTCAAAGAACATTCAAAACATCACAGTCCGCTCGATTTCTTGCTTAATATTCCTTCAATATAAAAGAAAATATGCTACCATTCGCCGATGAAGAGAAAAAATACACCAATGCTACATGACGCTGTTTTTAAACAGTTTTTAGGTCATATTGATACGGCCAGAGACTTTCTGGAGATACATTTGCCCGCGACATTACGGGCCGTTTGTGATCTGGATACACTGCGGTTGGAATCCGGGTCGTTTATTGAAGACAATCTGCGGGCGCATTATTCCGACATTTTGTATTCATTGAAAACAGCGCGGGGTGACGGTTACGTGTATTGCGTGATTGAACACCAGAGTTCCCCGGATAAGATGATGGCATTCCGGTTGATGCGTTACAGTATTTCAGCCATGCAACGGCATCTGGAGCAGGGACATGAAAAATTGCCGCTGGTCATTCCGATGTTGTTCTATCACGGGAAAATCCAGCCGTATCCCTGGAGTACCCATTGGCTCGACTGCTTTGATGATCCGGCTCTGGCGAAGGAAATCTATTCCGGTCCATTCCCGCTGGTCGATGTGACGGTGATACCTGATGATGAAATCCTGACGCATAAACGGGTCGCGCTACTGGAAATGGTGCAAAAGCATATCCGGCAGCGAGATATGGCGGAGCTGCTGCAAGAACTGGTTATGCTGCTGACGTATGATTACTATACAGATGAACAGCTAAAAAGCGTGCTAAACTACTTATTACAGGCGGGAGATACCGCTGATCCAGAGGGTTTTATCCGGCGACTGGCAGAACAGTCCCCGAAGTATGAGGAGGTACTGATGACAATAGCGCAGAAACTGGAGCAGAAGGCGCGCCAGAAAGGATTTATTGAAGGGCGTCAAGAAGGGCGTCAGGAAGGGCGTCAAGAAGGGCGTCAGGAAGGGCGTCAAGAAGGACGTCAGGAGGGGCGTCAGGAAGGACGTCAGGAAGGACTCCAGGAAGGATTGCATAAAGGCGAAAAACAGGGGATCCTGAAAATCGCGTGTGCGATGATCGATATGGGTATCGACCGTGAAACGATAATGAAAACTACCGGGTTGAGCCGGAACGAACTTGAGCAAATACGCCGCTAACTCGTGCTGAGAGTTTCTAATCAACCTCAGCTTCGTTTAAAAATAGCGATATCATTATCCTGTAAATTCAAGCTCGGTTTTTTAGGTTGGAATGTATAAGCAATAAGGCCCGCGGCAATTTCCAGCAGAAAACTGAGCTGACTACGATGTCTTGAATGCGCTATCTGAGAAATATTTTTGAGCGGGTTAATGACCGTTTCTATCAAAAAGCGCCGTCTTAACATCAACCTATCCCAGAGCGATAATGCTTTGGCTTTCATGTTACTGCGAACATGCGTGATTAACGTAACGCCTTCCGCTTCCAACTCATCGCATAAAGCCTGTGATAAATACCCTTTATCGCCATATAAACATCCCGTTAACCCTTTTGCCAGCGCTTTGACAGGGTGACGATCATCCTTGTTTCCTGCGGTTAATTTTACGGCCAAAAGTTCACCACAATCATTGATAATCAGATGAAGTTTTACGCCGAGGTGTGCTTGCCCGTGGAAAAGCGGAAGCGAAAATGTTGTTGGCATTATCAGTAACGGTATCTCCTGAATTTCGCGGGAAGAATTTACCGGCATTGCTTATTGGTGGTTTAAAGCAAGTTGCCATTAACGCCGGGTTTAAAGGGCTGGTTGTTCTAGTCAGACCAACGTTAAAGAAGAACTATCCATTACAGGATTTTGCACAATACTGTAAATGGAAAAATGACAACAATGAACCTTTTGATCCGTGGATTCGGATGCATTGGCGGTTGGGAGTGAGAATTGTTCAACCTGCCATGCATTCAATGTATAAGGTTATTACATTGAACCCAACTTATGGATGTTTTACTGCCTGAATGATTAATCTATTAACCGTTCAGGATGAGTATAAACCGTCGCCCTGCCGGGTTTGCAGAAACCAACCAATGTCAGATTACATCGATCAGCGACTTCCACTGCCAGTGAAGTCGCTGCTGAAACAGCAAACAAAATTTCAACGCCACAGGTAGCAGATTTTTGTACCATTTCATAACTGGCGCGGCTAGATACCAGAACCGCACCTTGTTGCCAGCCTGTTTTTGCTTTCATTCCCAGTATCTTGTCCAGCGCAACGTGACGACCTACATCTTCGCAGCCACCTAATAACTCACCTTCCGGATTGATCCAACCAGCCGCGTGAGTACAGCCCGTCATTGCACCAATATCCTGAATATTGGTCAATTGAGAGAGAGCATAGTCAAGATGGCTTAATGAAAAGGTTTGCGTGAAAGGCAATGGGATAATCGGGCGGAAAATATCAGAAAGTTGTTCCGTACCGCAGATCCCGCACCCCGTCCGTCCTGCCATATTGCGCCTGCGCTCTTTCAACCCAGCAAAGCGGCGGCTGGAAAGCTCTATTTGCAGCTCAATTCCGCCACGACAATTGATGAGAATATCAATGCCACGAATTTCTTGTTGAGATTCAATAATGCCTTCAGAAAGTGAGAACCCAACAGCGAAATATTCGAGATCTTTAGGGCTGGCCATCATTACGACATGTGAGATACCGTTGTAGACTAAAGCCACTGGAATTTCTTCTGCAACCCAATCCGCTTTTAGTGTGTTGAGATGATGCTTTTGTTGCACATTTGTTTTTTTTGCACCCTTAATCACATCAAATTGTAACAACTTCCCTGATCTTGTGTTATGCATATGCATTAGACGAAATACCTAATAGTGTTGTTACATAATAATTATGTGGAAAAAAGAGTCTATACTATTTATCAGGCAATGAATCTGATCCCGCTATGGAAAGTGATTAATAAATAGAGAACACATTCAAGATTTTTCCCGTGAGGGAATGGACAGTTGTTTAAGACAATGTGAGTGAGGAGATTCCCATGCAAGTCAGCAGAAGGCAGTTCTTTAAGATCTGCGCTGGCGGTATGGCAGGTACGACGGTGGCAGCGTTGGGCTTTGTTCCAACCACAGTTCTTGCACAAACACGTAACTATAAACTATTGCGTGCGCGTGAGACCCGAAATACCTGTACGTACTGCTCTGTCGGTTGTGGACTGTTGATGTACAGCCTTGGCGATGGCGCAAAAAACGCGAAAGAAAGTATTTTCCATATTGAGGGTGATCCTGATCATCCGGTGAATCGAGGCGCACTTTGCCCTAAAGGAGCAGGTCTGATTGACTTTATCCACAGCGAAAGTCGTCTGAAATATCCAGAATACCGTGCTGCTGGTTCTGACAAATGGCAACGTATCTCTTGGGATGAGGCATTTGATCGCATCGCTAATTTAATGAAAGCCGATCGTGATGCCAATTTTGTTAAAACCAACAAAGAGGGTGTCACCGTCAATCGCTGGCTGACGACAGGTATGCTGTGCGCATCTGCTTCCAGTAATGAAACAGGCTATTTGACTCAAAAATTTAGTCGCGCTCTCGGTATGCTTGCCGTAGACAACCAGGCGCGTGTCTGACACGGACCAACGGTAGCAAGTCTTGCTCCAACATTTGGTCGCGGTGCGATGACCAACCACTGGGTTGATATTAAGAACGCGAATCTGATTGTCGTGATGGGAGGTAATGCAGCTGAAGCCCATCCGGTGGGATTCCGCTGGGCAATGGAAGCAAAAATCCATAATAACGCCAGGTTAATCGTGATCGATCCACGTTTTACCCGTACAGCATCTGTAGCGGATTTCTATACACCAATTCGTTCCGGTACCGATATTGCTTTCTTGTCAGGTGTGATTTTATACCTGTTAACCAACAATAAGATTAATCACGAATATGTTGAGGCGTACACCAACGCCAGTCTTATCGTGCGTGAAGATTACTCGTTCGATGATGGTTTATTCAGTGGTTATGATGCAGAAAACCGTAAATATGACAAAACCAGTTGGAACTATGCACTGGATGAAAATGGTTTTGCCAAACGTGATATCACACTAAGCCATCCTCGCTGTGTATGGAACCTGTTAAAAGAGCACGTTAGCCGCTATACGCCCGATGTCGTCAGCGATATTTGTGGTACACCAAAGGATGATTTCCTGAAAGTCTGTGAATATATTGCAGAGACTTGCGTTAAAGACAAAACCGCGTCCTTCCTGTACGCACTGGGTTGGACTCAACACTCAGTAGGTGCACAGAACATCCGTACTATGGCAATGATCCAATTGCTGTTAGGCAACATGGGGATGGCGGGGGGTGGTGTTAACGCATTGCGTGGTCACTCGAATATTCAGGGATTGACTGATTTGGGGCTGTTGTCGCAGAGCTTGCCGGGATATCTGACACTGCCGTCAGAAGAACAAACCGATCTGCAAACTTACCTACAGGCAAATACACCGAAACCTCTGTTGCCAGGTCAGGTTAACTACTGGGGTAATTACCCGAAATTCTTTGTCAGCCTGATGAAGAGTTTCTACGGTGATAACGCCCGTCAGGATAACGATTGGGGTTTTGACTGGTTGCCTAAGTGGGACAAAAGTTATGACGTCCTGCAATTTTTCGAAATGATGTCGAAAGGTGAGGTGAATGGCTATATTTGCCAGGGCTTTAACCCGGTTGCTTCATTCCCGGATAAAAACAAAGTGGTTGATGCCCTGTCGAAGCTGAAATTCCTGATCACTATCGACCCGCTTAATACTGAAACGTCAACTTTCTGGCAGAACCACGGTGAATTTAACGAAGTTGATTCATCCAAAATTCAGACAGAAGTTTTCCGCTTGCCGTGCTGTTGTTTCGCAGAAGAAAACGGTTCAATTGTTAATTCTGGCCGCTGGTTGCAATGGCACTGGAAAGGGGCTGATGCTCCGGGAGAAGCTATTGGTGATGCTGAAATTCTTTCTGGTATCTTCAAACGTATGCGGGATATGTATCGTGCAGAAGGAGGAATATTACCCGAGCAGGTACTGAATATGACCTGGGATTACTTTAACCCGGATAGCCCCACTTCGGAAGAGGTGGCTCAGGAGAGTAATGGCCGGGCTTTGGTTGATCTGATTGATGCTGATGGCAACGTCATGGTGAAGCAAGGCCAGCAATTGACCTCTTTTGCCCAATTACGTGATGACGGCACGACCGCCAGTGGTTGTTGGATCTTTGCTGGAAGTTGGACGCCGGAAGGCAACCAGATGGCTCGTCGAGATAACTCTGATCCGTCAGGTTTGGGTAATACGCTGGGGTGGGCTTGGGCGTGGCCGTTAAACCGTCGTATTTTATATAACCGTGCATCGGCTGATCCGCAGGGTAAACCGTGGGATGTGAAACGTCAGTTATTGGCGTGGAGTGGGGCTAAGTGGCATGGGGCTGATATTCCTGATTACAGTGTGGCTGCACCGGAAACCGATGTGGGTCCGTTTATCATGCAGCCGGAAGGCATGGGACGTCTGTTTGCGATTGATAAGATGGCGGAAGGGCCGTTCCCTGAACACTACGAACCCTTTGAAACGCCGTTGGGTACCAATCCGTTGCATCCGAATGTGGTATCCAATCCGGCTGCCCGTGTGTTCAAAAGTGACTTTGAGGCTATGGGTAAGGCAGATAAATTCCCCTACGTGGGAACCACTTACCGCCTGACTGAACATTTTCACTACTGGACAAAACATGCATTACTGAACTCGATTATCCAGCCTGAGCAGTTTGTGGAAATCGGTGAAAAACTGGCTGAGAAGAAAGGTATCAAGCACGGTGATACTGTCAAAGTCAGTTCAAACCGTGGCTACATTAAGGCGAAAGCGGTCGTCACCAAACGTATTCGGACTCTGCATGTGCACGGACGTGAAGTGGATACTATCGGTATTCCCATTCATTGGGGTTTTGAAGGTGCGGCTAAAAAAGGCTTTATTGCTAATACGCTGACACCTTTTGTTGGTGATGCGAACACACAAACGCCTGAATTCAAAGCGTTCCTGGTTAACGTGGAAAAGGTGTAAGGGGGAAAAATTATGTCATTGCAAACTCAAGACATCATTCGTCGCTCTGCCACCCACTCCTTCACTCCTGCACCACGGGTGCGGGATGACCAGGAAGAGGTTGCGAAGCTGATTGATGTAACAACATGTATTGGTTGTAAAGCCTGTCAGGTGGCCTGTTCCGAATGGAACGATATCCGTGATGAAATCGGTTATAACGTGGGTGTTTATGATAACCCGGCTGATTTAACCGCTAAATCATGGACCGTGATGCGCTTTTCTGAAGTTGAAGAGAATGGCAAGCTGGAGTGGCTTATCCGTAAGGATGGCTGTATGCACTGTGCTGATCCGGGTTGCTTGCAAGCATGTCCGGCGGAAGGTGCGATCATCCAGTATGCAAATGGGATTGTTGATTTTCAGTCGGGACACTGTATCGGCTGTGGTTACTGTATTGCCGGTTGTCCGTTCAATGTGCCGCGGATTAACAAAGAAGACAACCGGGTATACAAATGTACCTTGTGTGTTGACCGCGTTGGTGAGTTGAAAGGCTGTGGTTATGAGAATGCGGGCTTGTACGATCCGGAAGGGGCTGGGGGTACTCACGTTATGTATGTGTTGCGCCATGCTAATAAACCACAATTATATCATGGTCTACCTGATAATCCTTCCATTAGCCCGACAGTGACTTTCTGGAAAGGTATTTGGAAGCCTCTGGCCGCAGTGGGGTTTGCGGCGACATTCACCGGTTGAGTGGGTAAACCACTGGGCGGTAGAACTCTGTTTTCTGTTTACCGCCATCAGCGGATTGGGATTCTTTTTCCCCTCTTTTCACTGGCTGATGAATATTTTCGGTACACCTCAGTTGTCACGGATCCTGCATCCGTTTGCTGGCTCAGTGATGTTTGTTTTGTTTATCTTTATGTTCTTCAGATATTTCAAACATAACTTTATCGACAAAGACGACATTATATGGCTGAGAAATATTCGTAAAGTTTTGCGAAATGAAGAAGTCGGTGATATCGGTCAATATAACCTGGGTCAGAAAGGTGTCTATTGGTCTATTAGTGTTTGTCTGATATTGCTGGCCGTCAGTGGTATTATTATCTGGCGCCCCTATTTTGCTGATTTTTTCTCTATCCCGGTGATCCGTATTGCTCTTCTGGTCCATTCGATGTCAGCCATTGGTTTGATCCTGACTATTCTTGTTCATGCTTATGCGGCATTTTGGGTGAAAGGTTCTGTTCGGGCGATGGTTGAAGGTTGGGTGACTCGCGGCTGGGCGAAGAAGCATCATCCACGTTGGTATCGTGAAGTGGTGAAACAGGAGCGACAGGAAGATAAACGCTGATATGTAATAATTAGGGCAGGGTAGCTATGTCCTGCCTATTGTTGATTAAATTTGAGCAGTACAGGATTTTATTAAATATTAAAATAAAAATGGTATCAAATATTTCGATACCATTTCTTATATATCCAGTTCTTAAAAACGTAATGTCCATATGATTATCTTTAAAGGTGTCCTGACTGGCTGATAACTTATTTTACACCCAGCTAGATAATTGGTGAAATTTCATGATTATTTATAATTTATTTTATTCCTAGTTGGATAATTGAAGATGATTCATCTATATCTTTAGTATCCTGAATAACAAGCCCGGCTTGGTTAGCCAAATATTCTAATTCATTTAAGAAACGTTCTTTTCCTGAAAATAATACATCCATTAATATGTCTAAAGATATAATCATACTGGATTGTGGCTTTTTCATGTAGTTTATCAATAGGACAGTTGCACCGTTGTCTATCGCCTTTCGGCAATTTTCTAAAATTAATATGGCGTCATTATCAGACCAATCATGGATAATATTCTTTAAAATATATAAATCATAACCTGATGGAACTGACTTTAGAAAATCTCCGTTTATGAAGTCTATATTTTCTGAAACAGGAATTTCATTATATCTGTCCAATACAGCATAGTGTTTTCCTTTTACTTTTTCTCTGATTTTTATTAAAAGATTTCCCTCTCCACCTCCAACGTCTAATATTTTGTTGTATTGACTAAAATCATAAATATCAAGTAACTTTTCAACTATTCTGTCTGAGGTTTTTGACATTGCCGAGTCAAAAACTGATCTGACTAATTGATTGTTATCAAAATATTCAAAGAATGGTCTTCCATGTGCTATTTCAAATGCCGATTTTCCATCATTTTTAAGTAAGGATTTTGGGTACATTGACCAAACGTTCCAGCAATCTGGGCTGAGTTCCCACTTTATAAATAATGATTCCATACTTTCAGGATCAGCAAGTGCATGGCACTCATCAGAAAGTGAAACTTTATCGTTGTTGCTCGTTAATACCCCTATTTCGATTAAGAAATCACATAATCGGCTAAGGCGAGAATGATCAATACCAGATTTATGAGAAAGTTCGCTGATATCGACATAGGCCCCATCTTTAAAGTGGACCGATAATCCTGTATCAACAAAAGCATAAATTGCAGCTGATTTTCTATATGATGTAATAAGTTCGACTAGCATTGAGTTATCCTTTATGTCTTTATATTATAAAGAAATGACGTGTTCTATCTAAAGTCCAGGAAGTGCTATTATGACTGATTGGATATTTTCACTAAAATGTGATTATTAGCTTTGTTATTTTTTCCTAGTGATATAGTGAAGATTTAATTCTCCTTACTTTATAATTGTTCAACTCAATTTGGTCACGTGTTTGAGTTAGATTATCTTAAATCTGATAAAAAGAAATGATGAAGATCACAATTGGCAGAACATAACCCGATCGCTGAATATTATTTTAATACGTATATGTCACGTTGATATAAAATGAAAATTGGCATCGAAGATTATGATGCCAATTTATATATGAATTTTTTAGTAATGCAATATCCATATAATCATCTTTGGAAGTAATCCGTAACTACCTATAATTTATTTCACTTTTAGTTCAATAAGTGAAAATGTTTCATCTATATCTTTACTATCTTTAATGGTGAGCCCTGCTTGATTAGCCAGGTATTCAACTTCAGTCAAATAACGTTCTTTCGATAAAAATAGCATATCCATTAATATGCTCATAGAGTTAGCTATTGGGGATTGTGGTTTTTTCATCATGTTTATTATTGCGATAGTTGCATTATCATCCATTGCTTTTCGGCAATTATTTAAAATTGATATTACGTCATTATCAGACCAATTATGGATGATATTCATTAAGATATATAGATCATAACCTGAGGGAATTGATTTCATAAAATCTCCATTTATGAAATCTATATCTTCTGAAACAGGAAGTTCATTATATCTGTCCAATACAGCATAATATTTTCCTTTTCCTTTCATTTTTTCATTAATGCTTTTCAGAAGGTGTCCTCTTGCACCGCCAACATCTAATATTCTGTTATATTTATTAAAATCATAAACATCAAGCAAGTTTTTAATTAATGTATTGGAATTTTTTGTCATTAGAGCATCGAAACCTGCTCTGAGTGGTTTATTATTGCTAAGATGTTCGAAGAGTGTCTTTCCATATACCATTTCAAATGCTGATTTACCATTATTTTCAAGTAAAGATTTTGAATACATTATCCAAGAGTTCCAATGCTCTTGGTTAGTTTCATATTTTATCATTAATGACTCTAGACTTTCAGGGTCGGTAAGTGCTCTGCATTCATCAGAAAGTGTTATTCCGTGATTGTTGCTAACCAATACTCCTATTTCAATTAAGTAATCACATAATTGATTAAGGCGAGAATTGTCAATGCCAGATTTATGGGAAAGCTCGTCTATATCTACGCAGGCCCCATTTTTAAAGTGATCAGATAATCCTGTATCAACAAAAGCGTAAATTGCGGCTGTTTTTCTATGCGATGTAATCAGGTCGATTAGCATTGAGTTATCCTTTATGTGATTATTTTATAAACAAGGTATTTTATCTAAAATCCAGGAAATATCATTATGACTAATTAGATATCTTTGGAACATACTTTAACCAAAATGTAATTATTAACTTTGCTATTTTTTCCTTATTAGGTAATGAGGTTTTAATTCGGTTTGCTTCCGAATTGGTTAACTCAATTTGATTGATCATGGTTAATTTATCCAATATCAAGATAGCATAACATTCGGGATGTCAGAATTACATAAACAGAGCAGTAAATCAACGATGTATTATTAAAGTATTGCATTTGTCATCTTAATTACTCATTTTTAGGAATGAATTATTAACTAAAGATTATATTAAATCGAATAAAAATAAATGACGAAGATCACAATTAACTATTTTTGTTTTTACAATCAAATGGAAGGAAATAACATAGTGGGATATTTTTTTATATATTAATTTATGGAAAAAATTAATAATTATAAAACCTGAAAAATTATAGGTGTTTTTTGAATATATTGGTTGCTGTTGAGTAGACAATTTTCTATATCATTACCTAAATTTTTACTGTAATTTCCTAATTCTATCTGTGGCCCAGAGCCCGCTTTTGATCTATGCTGAGGTTAAAAACAGGCTTAAGATTATTATTAGCCTAAAAGCCGCAAAGCAGATAACAGGAAGATAGAGCTTAATGAGTATTCGCATCGTTCCTAAAGAACAATTGAGCAAAGATCGTACCAACGAAAAAGCAGCAGATTATATCCCGCCACTGCTTTTTGCTAATCTGAAAAATCTCTATCAGCGCCGGGCTGAACGTCTACAACAATTGGCAGAAGATAACCCATTTGCTGACTATCTTAACTTTGCAGCAGAAGTTGCTCAGGCTCAACAAAAAGTGCTGCATGACAATCCATTGAAAATAGAGATAGTGGGTATTCTGGAAAAATCTGCCGCTGAAGGCAAACCACCTCTGGATTGCAAAACATTTCCACGCACTAAACATTGGCAGAAACTGTTTCACTCTCTGATAGCAGAATTACTGCCGGATGCACCGGAACACGTCAGTGTCGCTCTGGATAATCTGGGAAAAGTGTCAGAGCAGGAGCTGGAACAGATGGCTAATGCTTTGCTGAAAAATGAATTCAGTAAAGTCAGTCCTGAAAAATCACTCTTTATCTGGGCCGCCCTTTCCCTGTATTGGGCACAAATGGCAAATCAAATTCCAGGAAAGGCGAGGGCAGAATATGGTGAGCATCGTCAATTTTGTCCGGTTTGCAGCAGTATTCCCGTCGCCAGTGTCGTTCAGATTGGCACAACCAACGGGCTGCGTTACCTGCATTGCAGCTTGTGTGAAAGTGAATGGCATATGGTACGGGTGAAATGCAGTAACTGTGAACAGACTCGCGATCTGAATTATTGGTCATTAAAGAGTGAGCAAGCCGCAGTGAAAGCGGAAAGTTGCGGTGATTGCGGCAGTTATCTGAAAATCCTCTATCAGGAAAAAGATCCAAAAGTTGAGGCTATTGCTGATGATCTGGCTTCGCTGATCCTTGATGCCAAAATGGAAGAGGAAGGTTTTGCCCGCAGTAGCATCAACCCGTTCTTGTTCCCAAATGAGTAAGTGTTAATTGACGGAATTGCCATGACACAAAAACCGTGCCCGCTATACAGCCAGATCCCTGCCATTGATCGCCTGTTGCATGAGCCACAGATAGCACCGTTTGTGGAACAATATGGACAAACGTTAATCACTGCGACATTAAGAAGAATGCAGGAGCAGGCCAGAATAAACATCAAGCAGTATCAGGAATTGCCTGATTGGTGTGATAACTGGGCTGCGGCACTTGGTCAGCGGCTGGAGCGGAAGCAAGCTTTGGCTTTAAAGCCGGTGTTTAATCTTAGTGGCACAGTGCTTCATACCAATCTTGGCCGGGCATTATTGGCCGAACCGGTTATTGAAGCGGTAACACAAGTGATGCGTTCACCGGTAACGTTAGAATATTCTCTCAATGGCGCAGGGCGTGGGCACCGTGATCGCGCTTTGGCGAATTTACTGTGTGAATTAACGGGGTCGGAAGATGCCTGTATCGTTAATAACAATGCAGCGGCTGTGTTGTTATTGTTGGCAACGGTGGCGTCAGGTAAGCAAGTTGTCGTTTCCCGTGGTGAGTTGGTGGAAATTGGTGGCGCATTCCGTATTCCTGATGTGATGGTTCAGGCAGGGTGCCAATTGGTTGAAGTTGGTACGACTAACCGTACTCACCTGAGAGATTATCAGCAAGCTATCAACGAAGAGACCGCCCTTCTGATGAAGGTGCATACCAGTAATTACAGCATCGAAGGTTTTACTGCGGAAGTGTCTGGTAGTGAATTGGCTACTTTGGGGGTGAAATCTCAAATTCCTACAGCAATTGATCTGGGTAGTGGCTCCATGATTAATATGGCGCAATATGGGTTGCCGGCTGAACCTATGCCTCGGGACTATCTGGATCAAGGCATCGATTTGGTTACTTTCTCTGGTGATAAATTACTGGGGGGGCCACAGGCTGGAATTATTCTTGGTAAAAAACAATGGATAGAAGCTATTCAGCGTCATCCACTGAAACGTGCTTTGCGGGCAGACAAAATGACTTTAGCAGCTCTGGAAGCGACTTTACGGTTGTATCAGCGCCCTGAACAACTCTGCCAGCAGTTGCCAACGTTGCGTTTGTTAACCCGCCAACAGCAAGAAATGCATGATATGGCACAACAGCTATTGCCTGAGATTCAGGCATATTATGGTGACCGATTTATGGTTCGTAGTGAGCCATGTTATTCACAGATTGGCAGTGGCTCACTGCCGGTTGATCGGCTGCCTAGTTGGGCTTTAACGTTCGCTGCCGCTGATGGTCAAGGGAGAACACTAGAACAGCTGGCCCGCAGTTGGCGTGGACTGGCGAAACCCGTTATTGGCCGTATCTCTGGAGGGCGCTTGTGGCTCGATTTACGTTGTCTTGAAGATGGAAAGGCATTGTTGCAGGCACTATTACTATAATCTTCTGGAACTACCATAATTTTCTGAAACTACTATGATTTTTGCCACAGCAGGTCATGTTGACCATGGTAAAACCACACTGATTCAAGCTATTACCGGCGTTAATACGGCACATTTGCCGGAAGAGAAAAAACGGGGTATGACCATCGATCTGGGTTATGCCTATTGGCCGCAGTTGGATGGATCTTCAATTGGTTTTGTGGATGTGCCCGGACATGAGAAATTCCTCGCTAATATGCTGGCAGGGGTCGGTGGTATCGATCATGTTTTGTTAGTGGTCGCCTGTGACGATGGGGTAATGGCTCAGACGAGAGAACATTTAGTCATTCTGCGTTTAATTGGCTGCCCGATGGTGATCGTTGTGCTCACTAAAGCAGATCGGGTGGAACCGCAACGGATAATTGACGTTCGCCAACAGATTGAATATGAACTGGTAACTCAAGGTTGGATGGGTTCCCCTCTATTTGTCACGGCTGCTGCTGAGGAAGAAAGTGTTGTCCCTCTGAGGCAACATCTGTTGCGGTTACATCAGCAAAATCAGCAGCATGAAAAATTACATCAGCGTTTTCGTTTGGCGATTGATCGTGCTTTCAGTGTAAAAGGCGTGGGTTTGGTGGTGACGGGCACGGCATTAGCCGGTCAGGTTAGTGTAGGAGATATCCTCTGGCTGACCGGCAGTGATGAACAAGTCAAAGTGCGTGGCTTGCACGCTCAGAATCAACAGGCAAGTACGGCTCAGGCCGGGCAGCGTATTGCACTAAATATCATCGGTGATGTGAGTAAAGAACAGGTTTCCCGCGGTGACTGGCTACTTTCCCAAAAGCCTTTTGAAAATGTGGAGAGGGTACTGGTGGAAGTGGAAACTGATGAACCTTTGCAAAATTGGCAATCTCTTCATATTCATCATGCCACCAGCCATATAACGGGTCGGATTTCATTACTGAATCAGCTGTCTGATACGCCTCGGTTGGCTGAATTGGTGCTTGACAGCCCATTATGGTTGGTTGAGCATGACCGGCTGATATTGCGCGATATCAGTGTCAGAAAAACACTTGCCGGGGCACGGGTGATAAACCTCAATTCTCCCCGCCGAGGTAAGCGCCAGCCAGAATTTTTGCATTGGCTCACCCTGCTTGCCAAAACATCGGACCATGCGACTAACTTAACGCTCCATTTGCTACGAGGTGCACTTTCTCTCAGCCATTTTTCCTGGGCGCGCCAGTTAACGGAAGCGGATCTCCATCAGTTACTGGCTGATATGGATGTGATTATTGCCGATGGTATGGTGTTATCACAGAGCAATGCCAGATTGGCGGAACAGAAATTGTTACAGGTTTTGGCTGAATATCATCAACAACATGCTGATCAACTGGGTTTGGGAAGGGCGCGCCTGAAACGGATGGCTTTGCCAACGCTGAATGAAGCGCTGGTTTATACTCTGATAAATCTCTTGCTCAGGGATGGGCAATTAAAACAGTCACATGGTTGGTTATATCTTCCTGAGCATGGTTTGGCTTTTAGTGATGAACAGGCAAAACTGTGGCAACGAGTAGCCCCCTATTTTACAGATGATCCCTGGTGGGTACGTGACTTGGCTGCTGATTTAAAGGAAGAAGAGGCGACAATTCGCAGTTTGTTGAAAAAATCGGCTCAATTGGGACATATTACGGCTATTGTTCCGGATCGCTATTATTGTAGCCAACGGATTCAGCAGTTCGCGGAACTTATCCGCAAGTTTAATCAAAATCATGGTGCGATTACTGCCGCCGACTTTCGTGATGAATTAGGTATTGGTCGTAAATTAGCTATTCAGATCCTGGAATTCTTTGATCACAGTGGTTTTACCCGTCGTCAGGCTGAATCACATATTCTTAGGGATAATGGGCTATTCTGATAATCTTTTTGTTTAAAATATGGGCAATTTCGGCAAAATTACAGTTTTGTTTCTGTTGATTTAACCAGCTTGTGTTATTTTTGCTAACTGTTATCGGCGTGAGCTTTCTATTAACGGGATTTAGTACGGTATGAAAAGAAAGATAATATCGGGTATTTATCTGGGATTATTGTTTATTGCAACTTTAATACTGGTTTTTGAAAAAAGTGAAGATATTTACCCGGCACTGATAGCTGTCGGTGTGTTTGGTGTGATATTTGGTCTGGTGTTTTTTGTGTCAGCCCGGTTACTGTTTTCTGCCGTCTTTACCGGAACACTATTTATTATCTTTAAATTCCTTAATCAGATAAAGGTTCATTACTACAAAGAACAGCTGATGTTCTCTGACCTTAACCTGATGTTTGATCCTTCTAATCAGGAAACATTGCGACACTATTGGCTGGCTGGCCTGGGAATTGTCGCTATGTTTATCTGGTTGATGTTTAATATGACTCTGAGCTGGAAAAAATCATCACCTTTACGTGGCTTCAAATGGCGTACTGCCAGCCTGGTGCTGGTTGCGTTCTGTACATGGGAAGTGAGCGTTACTGCCAACGCGTTTAGAGATCCATGGGAATCTTCACTGCCAAAAGGGCGTGGTACAGTGACCAATATGGTGATGTCAGCTAAAGATGCCAAACATCGTGTGCCTCAGTTTGGGCAATCATCTGATTATTTCCTGCAACAGGCTAAGAATGTCACGCTGCCTGTGCCTCAGTCAGAAATTAAACCCGATGTGGTGTTGTTATTGCAGGAGTCTACTGTTACTCCGCATATCTATCAGCTGCCTGATAATGCCCATCTGCCGGATCTTTATATGTTCCAGCGGGATCCCGGGGTCAGCGCACAAAGTCCAATGCGGGTACAAACTTTCGGTGGGGGTACTTGGTTATCTGAATTCTCTGCCCTGACGGGTTTGAATACCGATGATTTTGGCTCACGCAAAAATGCTGTTTTTTATTTTATCGTTGATCACCTGAAATATAGCCTGTTCCGAGAGATGAAACAGAATGGCTATTACACTGTTGTTCTGACACCATTTAATAAATCCTCCTATCATTCTGGTCATGCTTATCAGACACTGGGTGTTGACCGTATTATCCAGCCGCAGGAGCTAGGATATCCCGCGAGTCCTGATGAAAATCTGTGGACCATCTCTACACAAGAGATGTTGAGTTATGTGAAAGAAATTCTGGCACAGGAAACCGATAAGCCGTTGTTTATTTTCTCACTGACTATGTATGAACACGGCCCATATGATGAAGATCATTCAGATGATTACGGACTTTCCGGGCATGTGAAAAATTCACAAGCTGTTGGTAAGTTCAGTCACTATATGGAGAAAATCAAGGCTTCTGACCCGGCAATCAAAGATTTCGGTGAGTTTGTTGCTAAACGGGAAAAGCCGACCATTTTTCTCTACTTTGGCGATCATCAACCCAACCTCGAACTAGGTCAGTACAATAGCGTATTTTCAAATCCGGGTTATATCACTCAGTTCACTATGCGGGATAACCTAAAACAAGACCCTGTTCAGACTGATGAACTGACAGATATTTCATTCCTTGGTGGAATGATTATGGAGAGAGCTAAACTGGATGCTTCACCTTTTTACCGGGCGAATATGACGATGCGCCACCTTTGTCGGGGGGCGCTGGATGATTGTCAGGATAAAGCGTTGGTGGATAGTTACAAACACTATATCTATCAGCAATTGGAAGTGGCAGGTAAAAAGCAAGCCGTAAAATAATAAGTGAGCGGGTGCCATATAAATATGGCGCTTGCTGCACTTCAGATGCAGGTAAACACTCTCCAACTTTCTGCTACTGCTTTGCCATTTCACTCTCAATCATTTATTGCGACAGAATATGGCAGGGAAAATCACTTTTCTTATCGGGCTGTTAGCATATCCAGTCAATAAAATCATTTTATCCAATTGATAATAATGGAAATTTATTATATTCGATGTGCGTTAGTATTGACCAATAGATTTAGGATCAGCGGGACTCGTCGTTTCTGCTTATTGAGGCTTATGTCAGACGTGTCAGGGGAGAGCAACAACGGATGAAGTAGTCAGTCTGGTCCGATCTGGCAGGGAGCAGTCACATTGATATCACATAATTATACAGGCCGACTTTTATTGAAGCTGATTGATGTTAAGGTATAAATATTTCTTATGCATTTTATTCGGATATTAAGGATGACTAAATCCGTCTCAGATACCACTCCAGGTTATTTCTATGGTTATGGTCAGGCAATTGGTGATGCAACAGGTATGTCTTCTGAACGATGGATTTTGTAATAAGTGGCTGCATTTTGGCTGAATAAGCTGAAAGAACTTTATGACTTTATTGGTGCCGGAATGGTCATCATGGAGTCTGTTCCTTGTGCTCTGGTCATGGTGGATTTAGTTGATGGTCATTCGGTTCGGTGTGTGATTTTTTGCGCCAACCTCGGGGGAGATGCGGATGCCATCGGTACCATGGCCGGGGCCATTTCTGGGAAGCGATCTTTATCTACTGTAAATAGGATTATCAACAGTGGATTTATTGATGGTCTGTTGATGTGGATCCCAGTTCTGGATTATTTGCCTCTTTCTTTGTCAGTCTGATGGAATTGTGGCTTATATTTGACCAGTAAAAGGAGGGACTAATGGGGGGGTTACTGCCGATTACCGTAATTGGTGCTGCCGCAGGAGATATTGTTCTTAGCTTACCAAAGCTTCCTCGCAGTGGTGAAGATCAGGAAGCCAAAGAGATTGATCAACAGATCGGCGGTTCAGGTTTTAATGTTGCCCGGGCTTTGGCTCGCCTGCAAATCCCTGTGGTTAATGGTATACCCGTTGGTAACGGATATTGGGGTAAGCGGATAACTAAAGAGATGCAGGATCTTGGGCTTGGGGTCACATTAACCAACTCATCGCTTGATAATGGCTGGTGTCTGGCAATGGTCGAACCGGATGGTGAGCGAAGTTTTGTCTCTGTTAGTGGTTGTGAAGTTGACTGGAGTTCGGCGATGCTCTCGGCTATTGCTTTGCCGGAAAGGGGGTATATCTACTCCAGTGGTTATGTTATGGCGAGTAAAACAACGGCGATTTTGTGTGACTGGTTATTGGCGTCACCACCTGGGCAGACATTATTGTTGGATTTTGGTCCCCGTTTACCCAATATAGATTCTGCTTTCATTGATGCATTGCCTGTTGGCCGAACCATTTTGACACTGAATCGTGATGAAATGACGATGTTGTGTGGAGAAGGTGATCCTGTCGCTCAGGCCAGCAATTATTCCAGTAAAAGAAAAATCACTATTATCTGTCGATTAGGTTCACAGGGTACATGGATATGTTTGCCTGATCGTAACCCAGAACATGTTGCTGCCTATAAAGTGAAAGTGGTGGATACCATCGGTGCTGGTGATGCTCATAGTAGTGGCATGCTTGCTGGTTTATCACAGGGAATGTCGCTAAAAGATGCTGTTGAACTGGGTAATCGTGTTGCTGCCGTTGTTGTCAGTCGTTCTGGTGCTGTGGGTGCGCCAACCACAAAAGAACTAAAAGAATTTGTGTTTGAGTAATCATTAATTAAACACAAGGGATTCAGGTTTAAAAGGGTGTGATTAAAATGAATGCATTACATGCAGGTTGGAAACGAAAAACAACGCTATTTTTATTAGCTGAGACAATTTCTCTGCTGGGTTCTTCCATTGTCCAGTTCTCGATCATTT
Source organism: Photorhabdus sp. RM323S (assembly GCF_042879375.1). NCBI lineage: Bacteria > Pseudomonadati > Pseudomonadota > Gammaproteobacteria > Enterobacterales > Morganellaceae > Photorhabdus > Photorhabdus sp. RM323S. Next base: position 114,184 of record NZ_JBHFKZ010000002.1, on the reverse strand, counting down.
GGTATATCACCTTAAATACTTCATCAGGAGAAATGCTGGCTATTGCGGTACTCTGTGCCTTTCTTCCACAGGTATTAATCTCTTTATTTGCTGGTGTTTGGGCTGATACTTACAACCGTAAGTTGCTCTGTATTGCCTCTGATGCGCTGATTGCATTAGTGACTCTTGGTCTGGCGATCTCTTTTATGTTTGGGTTTAAGAGTATTGAGCTGCTATTTGTGGCACTGATTATCCGCTCGTTTGGTACGGGTATTCAGGCTCCGGCGGCTAGTGCTATCATTCCACAACTGGTCCCGAAAGAGAAACTGTTGCGGGTTAATGGTCTTAATACTTCTCTGAGTTCACTGACGATGTTGGCTTCTCCAGCCATTAGTGGTTTTTTGTATTCTCAGACTTCGATTGAAAATATTCTTTTAGTGGATGTTGTTACGGCTGCTATTGGGATCGGTATTATTACATTTATTCCTATTGCCAAAATAGCTTCTGATTCCATACCGGGTGATAAATTTCAGGCGATGCTAGCGGGTTTTCGCTACCTGCAAGAGAATAAGATAATCAGAAATATTTTGATTTTCCTGATTTGTTTTTGCTTCCTGATTAGTCCGGCTACTTTTTTGACGCCTCTATTGGTTAACCGGACATTTGGTGAAGATTCATGGCTTTTAGCTGTTAACGAAATGACCTTTAGTGCTGGAGCATTGTTAGGTGGATTGCTGATTTCTTTTTGGAGTGAATATAAAAATAAACTACGTATAACGGGAATAGCTTGCACACTGTTTGGTATATTTGTGATTGCTCTTGGCAATGCATATTGGTTTCCGCTGTATCTGGCATTAAACGTCTCTTTGGGCGCTATAACACCTTGTTTTAACGCACCAATGATCTCTGTTATACAGGAAAAAGTCGAACCGGAGATGATGGGGCGAGTATTCAGTCTGGTTCAAATTGCTGTGTCCTGTTCTCTGCCGTTAGGTATGGTGATATTTGGTCCAATTGCTGACTATATTAATATTCAACTCCTTTTAATGATATCCGGTGTATTGATATTACTGACTGGCGGGATATTTTTTATGTTTAACGGGGAAGAGAACAGAGAAAGTAGCAGAGCAGTTTAATAAAGCTGGTATTGCCAAAGACATCGTGTTCATGGTTTGCTTTGTGCAATACCCGGTAATTGTTTGAAGAGAAAAAAATGGAAAACACAGATAATCATTCGCAGTTTATTATCTATCAAACCGAAGATGGGGAAACCCGATTGGACGTTCGTTTTCAGGATGAAACAGTTTGGCTGACGCAAGCATTGATGGCGGGGTTGTTTCAGACAAGTCCGGAAAATGTGCAAATGCATTTAAAACATATATTTACAGAAGGAGAACTTGAGAAAAATTCAACAACTAAGGATTTCTTAGTTGTTCGAAAAGAAGGATGAAGGAGAGTCAGAAGAAGTCTTAAACATTATAATCTGGATGCTATTATCTCAGTTGGTTATCGGGTACAGAGCCATACGGCAACGCGTTTTCGTCAATGGGCAACCCGTCATTTGCGGGAATATATTGTCAAAGGCTTTGTGCTGGATGATGAACGTCTGAAAAACCCGGACCAGCCATTTGATTACTTTGAAGAGCTGACTCGACGTATTTAGGATATTCGTACCAGCGAAAAACGTTTCTATCAAAAAATCACTGATATTTATGCGACCAGTGTGGATTATGATCCAACACAAGCCATCAGCATTAACTTCTTTAAAACAGTACAGAACAAAATTCATTGGGCAATTACAGGGTAGACCGCAGCGGAAATCATTCATCAACGTGCTGATAGTCGTCTCCCTAATATGGGGTTGACGAACTGGCGTGGTACTAAAGTTCGTAAAAGTGATGTAGTGAATGCTAAAAACCATCTGACAGAAGAAGAGTTACAAGCATTGAATAATCTAATAGAGCAATATCTGGTATTTGCGGAAGGACAGGCCATGCGTCGAATTCCTATGCATATGGCTGATTGGGTGAAGAAGTTAGATGGATTTTTAACATTGAATGATCGGGATGTGCTTAATCATGCTGGTGAAATATCGCATCTAATTATTCCGGGTGAATATTGCTAGTTATACGATAAGCACAGCGCCGTGAATCGGTGAGTATATACTCTACTCGTTCTACCTGAGCTTGAAGTATATCCTGAAATACATTCAGTTCAGCGCGGCAAAAACCTTGGCATACCTTAGCGGCAGAGCAAATTGGGCAATGGTTTTCTATCAGCAAAATGGCGCCATCTTCTGTATGTGACCATTGAGCCATGTAACCTTCATGGCATCTTATGGCAACCAGACGTTCGACGCGTTCTTGCAGATTGGTTGTTCCATTCATTGCCTGCTTGTAATTAATACGGGTTTCCTGCTCGCGGGTATCAATCAACAAATCTATCGCTTTCTCACCTAACTGCTTACGAATAGTGTTTAGTAATTGCACTGTCAGTTCAGCATGAGCATCCGGGAAATGAGCATGACCTGCGGCTGTCAGATGCCAACGTTGTATTGGACGACCAACGCCTTGTGCTTCTGCGGCAGCTTCTATTAATCCTTCTTTAGCTAACTTCACAAACTGTTGCCGGGCGGCTTCTCCTGTTGTGCCCAGTATTTTTCCGGCGTCAGAAGCTTGCTGAGGACCACGGGTCTTCAATAGCATCAGTAACCTTTCACCCACGGATTGTGTGGAATTTGTGCTATTTTCAAAGCTTTTCCTTGACATATTGCTTCGCCTCGCCTTAATTTATTCCAAGCTAGTTCTTGTTTAATTTAACGTAAGACTCATATTAACTCAACGCTAATTCAGGATAACGACTGTGATAACAACCGATGAAAGCCACTGGAGTGATTTGTTCTCTGGTAAAAATGCGGCCAGTGCTCTGGCTCTATCGCTGGGTGTTGCGTTACATGCGATTAATATCTTAATTGCTACCACTATCTTACCTTCGGTTGTGCAGGACATTGGTGGCTTGAACCTTTATGCCTGGAATACAACGCTGTTTGTGGTCGCTTCTATTATTGGTTCGGTACTGTCTGCACGCCTGCTTAGCTCACAGGGGGCACGTAATGCTTATCTGGTTGCAGCAATATTCTTCTTCTTTGGTAGTTTGTTGTGCGCGTCTGCTCCAACGATGGAAATGATGCTTATCGGACGGACAGTTCAGGGCTTCGGTGGTGGGTTACTGTTTGCACTTTCCTATGCCATGATCAATCTGGTATTTGAACAGGCGCTTTGGCCACGGGCAATGGCACTGACATCCGGTATGTGGGGCATTGCGACGTTGGTTGGTCCTGCTGTGGGTGGTATCTTTGCTGAGATAAATGCATGGCGTTATGCCTTTGGTATCATGCTGCCAATAATGCTGTTGTATGCGGTTTTCACTTACTTAATTTTGCCAAAAGGCAAACCTCAGGATCAGAATAAAGCAGCGTTGCCATTGGTGCAGTTAGTTTTATTAGCGGGAACAGTATTGATAGTTTCTGCTGGTAGTGTATCTGACAGTGTGAAGTTGAATTTTGCAGGGATTATGCTGGCATTAGTCTTGATAATATTACTAATTTGCTATGAACGTCGTGCAGTGATACGTCTGTTGCCTCATGGTGCATTACATTTAGGTTCACCTCATGCGGTGCTGTTTGCCACGATTTCATTATTGGTGATCGGCATGACCAGTGAAGTATTTATCCCGTATTTCCTGCAAATATTGCATGGTCAGTCACCGCTGGCTTCCGGTTATATGGCTGCGGCAATGGCAGCAGGCTGGACAGTCGCTGAGATAATCAGCGCGGGTTGGCGTGGAGCAGGTATGCGTCGGGCAATTGTCAGTGGACCGATATTGGTACTGATAGGTATGCTGATTCTGTCATCGATATTATCACAGCCCTCGGCTGGACATTGGCAAGTGATGATTCCCATTGTGATTGCCCTGACTTTGGTGGGATTTGGTATTGGCTTTGGCTGGCCGCATTTGTTAACTCGCATCTTACAAGTATCGTCGGATGCCGATAAAGATATCGCAGGCGCTTCAATTACAACGGTACAGTTATTTGCCACTGCTTTTGGAGCAGCATTGGCGGGTATGGTAGTGAACCTTTCTGGATTGAATGATCCCGGAGGTGTGGCAGGTGCCGCTTCTGCCGCACACTGGTTGTTCCTGCTATTTGCTATCGCGCCGTTATTGGCGCTATTTACTGCGTGGAGATCGGTGAAGATTAGGCCGGTGGTGTCGTAATTCTATTTATGGTGGTCACAGTAAAGTACCTGATGATTTAATAGCTGGTGAAATATCCAGAGGATAGATCATGATATCGGCGATTGTTGATGACACGTCGATATTTTCTTGTTTTTTCGACTCATGATTTTTATATGTCGTAATCATCGACATATTGCTAACACATGTCGAAATTCCTCGATTTTATCGACATGAAGTCTTATGTGTCGATGCTATCAACATATACTCGCAACGTATCGAAAAAAATAGGAAATATAAACATGACATGGTAGTCAGATATGCCTTTTAATGCTATTCCCTATTGTCACCAACCATAAGGTGATGGAGTCTATTGCAGTTTTTATAGTGCTACTGGTATACATATACAACAAGAAAAAAATTGAACGTGCTTTGCAGAAGTAACTTACTCTTTGTTTTTTATGGTGGTGGAACCAATACTCTACGATTGCCATTATTATCAGTCATACTGATGATACCAGAGGTCTCCATTTGTTCAATAATACGCGCAGCCCTGTTATAGCCGATTCGAAATTGGCGTTGGACTCCAGATATTGATACCCGTTGTTTTTCTACGACGAAAATGACAGCCTGATCAAACAATGGATCAAGCTCTTCATCTTCAAACGTTAGTGCTTCATAATCATTCGCAGGAATAATTTCAATATATTGAGGTTGACCATATGTTTGCCAGGCTTGTATTACTGCGTACATTTCCTGTTCATGTACTAAAGCACCATGTAAACGAAGTGGCTCAACCAAGTTAGGAGCTATGTAAAGCATATCTCCTATGGGCAATAATTCAGTGCCATTTTGGCCTGAGATAATACGTGAATCAGTTTTATCGAATACTGAAAAAGCAATTCGTGTAGGGATATTACTTTTAATCAGATTGGTAATGATATCAACTGAGATATATCGAGTAGCAAGTATTAGATGAATACCTGTAATGTGAGCTTGCTGGACGAGAGATATTAGTAATGTTTCTACCTCTTTACCTGTTTTAAGTATCAAATCGGAAAACTCATCGATCACAACAACAATATTGGGTAATTGCATCAACATTGTCATATTTGCCCCATCAGTAGGGACCCAGAAAGGATTAGGGATAGGGTGTTTCAGATCTACTGCTTGCTGTACACGCCGGTTATATTCAACCAGACTACGAACGCCAAGTGCTGACATTAGTTTATAACGCCGTTCCATCTCACTGATGCACCAATATAGCGTATGAACAGCCCCTTCTGTATTAGTAATGATTCTTGTCAGTAAATGAGGTAGTTTTTTGTAAATAGAAAGTTCCAACATGTTCGTATCAATCATGATAAAGCGAACGTCTACTGGTGTGGCTTTATATAATATGCTAAGAATCATGGAGTGAATAAATGTAGACTTACCAGATCCTGTAATTCCCCCGATTAGCAAGTGTTGCATATAAGTCAAAGTTGTGATGATGGGTTTTCCAGAAATATCTTTGCCCAAAGCTATTGCTAGATGAGAATCAACTTCTCTAAACTGAGCGCAATCCAGAACTGTACGTAGGTAAACGGTATCACGACTATTTTTAAGTACATCCAGGCCGATATATGGTGTGCCCGGTATGACTGGCACAACTTGTATAGAAGATGCAGAAAGAGAGCGTGTTATATCGTGAGATAAATTAGCAATCTGGGAAACTTTAATGCCAGATGCTGGAAGCAGATCAAAATGAATATACATTGGCCCTGGAGATATATGCTCCACATTGGCCGCAATGCCATAAGCAGCCAAGCATGATTCTATTGATTCAGCCATTTTAGCCAGCTCTAAACTGCTTGTCTGAGCCGCATTTATAGGAGGCGAGATTAATAAATCAAATGCTGGAAGACTATTTATCATAGTGTTAGACATAAATCCCTCGGCTTTGACATCTAGAAAGTTTTACTATAATCCAGAGCGTGTTCAGAATTCTGTGTTATCTAAACTCTCCTTAGTATAGCCATTTCGTCAAGATGATCGAATCTGAATATTGGGTGGTGGTTTATTGCCTTTAATTTTATGTATTTTTTTGTAATCTATTTTTTCAAGTATACATTTAAGTACATGTAAAACAGGGCAGTATGGGATGCTATAAATTTGATGTGTCCAGCTTGATAGTGTTGTCACCATAATGTGTTATTACAATTTGTTGCACTGAGTGTAAAACAGGCTATTGGGCTTCACGCCAGTACGGGCGCGGTCTAGCGCCGTTTTCGTGGCGTTTGAAGAAAAGTCTTTACCACCATAGCATAATCGTAGAGAGGTGCCCCTTTGGAAAACAAGATTATCGAGTAGCATTAAAGATATGGCTGCGAGCCTATGGCTACCCAGTAAGTGGCTGCTAGCTCAAAAACGCTTCATAGTGGGCGCGGTTTTGCACCTGATAAATCAGTGTTCCTGCTTTGCTGGGATCGGGTATTCCTGTAGCTTGTGAGATTTACTGAAAGTATATGTGAGGCTATGCCATTAAAAAAGCTCGCTATTACACGAGCTTTCTGGTTCTTTGCAACTTTGTGATTCTTTGTAAAATGTTACTCAATATTCTGAATCTGCTCCCGCATCTGCTCAATCAGCACCTTCAATTCAATAGCGGAATTGGTGATATCGGCATTAATAGATTTGGATGCCAGAGTATTAGACTCACGGTTGAATTCCTGCATCATAAAATCCAGTCGGCGGCCGACGGCCTCTTTTTTCTTCAGGATATTGTGGGTTTCTTTAACATGGGCGTCGAGGCGATCTAATTCTTCCGCCACATCAAGGCGTTGAGCCAGCAGGACCAGCTCCTGTTCAAGACGGTTATTTTCGAGCTGTACCTGAGCTTCTTCCAGTTTAGTTTGCAGGCGTTCCCGCTGCCATTGCATGATTTCAGGCATTTGCTGGCGAATTTTACTGACTTCTTCGGTGACAGCGTCCAGACGCTGTTCAATCATGGTCTTAAGTGCAGTACCTTCGGTTTCTCGGCTTTGAATAAAAGCATCCAGTGTTTTCTCCAGCTCTTCCAGCAGTTGGGTACTGATAGCATCCAAATCCTGCTCTTCCGCTGCCATGACACCTGGCCAGCGGAGGATATCAACAGGATTGATTTTACCTTCATTACTCTGTTGTTTAACCCAATTCGCCGCATTTACCAGCTGTTTCGCTAAAGTTTCATTTAGAATGAGTTCGCCTTGAGTGCGTGAGTCCAGTTCGAAACGCAGGTTGCACTCAACTTTTCCGCGAGTCAGACGGGAACGAATGCGTTCACGGATCACCGGTTCCAAGCTTCTGAATTGTTCTGGCAGGCGGATATAAGTCTCTAAATAACGCTGATTAACGGAGCGCAGTTCCCAAGCCGCATTGCCCCATTCATTTTTGATATCTCGCCGTGCAAAAGCAGTCATACTACGAATCATGATTCGTTCTCATTCAAATAAAAGATTAAGGGATTATAACGCTCGTTGTAGATGCAGGATAGGCATTAGCCCTGTTAGGCCGTATAATGCGCCCCCAATAATGATTTAACAACGGAGATAACACTATGCGCCCAGCAGGAAGAGCGGCAGAGCAAGTGCGCCCTATCACTATAACCCGTAATTACACTAAGCATGCAGAAGGTTCGGTTCTGGTGGAGTTTGGGGATACCAAAGTGTTATGTAATGCATCCGTTGAAGAAGGAGTTCCCCGTTTCCTGAAAGGCCAGGGACAAGGTTGGGTTACGGCTGAATATGGCATGTTGCCGCGTTCTACTCATACCCGAAATGCCCGTGAAGCAGCCAGAGGAAAACAGGGGGGGCGTACTATGGAAATCCAGCGTTTAATCGCTCGTTCGCTGCGCGCCGCTGTTGATCTGAAAAAATTGGGTGAATATACCATTACTCTGGATTGTGATGTGATTCAGGCTGATGGCGGTACCCGTACAGCGGCTATAACGGGTGCTTGTGTAGCGCTGGTTGATGCGCTGGATAAAATAGTTGCAGCGGGTAAGCTAAAAGAAAGTCCTCTGAAATCCATGGTTGCTGCGGTCTCTGTCGGTATTGTGGATGGTGAAGGCCGTTGCGATCTGGAATATGTGGAAGACTCAGCAGCGGAAACTGATATGAACGTCGTGATGATGGAAGATGGCCGGATGATTGAAGTGCAAGGTACTGCGGAAGGCGAACCGTTTAGTCATGATGAGTTGTTGTCCTTGTTGTCCCTTGCCAAGGGGGGATTAGAGGACATTTTTGAAGCGCAGAGAAATGCGTTAAAACAATAAGTTGATTCAGGCGACGTATTAGTCGCCTTTTTTGTGCCTGTTGTATGGCGGATAATCATAACTAAGAGAGAGGAGAGACACCAATGAAAGCCTATCAGCGCGAATTTATTGAGCTTGCGCTAAAAAAACAGGTATTGAAGTTTGGGGAATTTACCCTGAAATCAGGACGTAAAAGCCCGTATTTTTTTAATGCCGGGCTGTTTAATACCGGGCGTGATTTGGCGTTAATCGGGCGTTTTTACGCGGCAGCATTGTTGGATAGCGGTATTCAGTGTGATTTGTTGTTCGGACCTGCTTATAAGGGGATTCCAATCGCAACAACAACGGCGGTTGCATTGGCAGATCACCATGATATTGATATGCCATATTGTTTTAATCGTAAAGAAGCTAAAGATCATGGTGAAGGTGGCACTTTGGTCGGTAGTCCACTTAAAGGAAATGTTGTTCTGGTTGATGATGTTATTACCGCAGGCACTGCTATCCGTGAATCCATGGAGATTATCAAGCAGCATAATGCGACTCTTGCCGGTGTGATGATTTGTCTTGATCGCCAGGAACGAGGAAAGGGTGAAATCTCGGCAATTCAGGAAGTTGAAAGAGATTATGGTTGCAACGTGTTTTCCATTATTACCCTGAATGATTTGATTAGTTATTTAGATAGTCAGCCAGAGATGAAAGATCACCTGGATGCAGTGAAGGCATATCGTGAGCAGTACGGTATCTGACAGGTAAGCTTTAAAAAAAGCCCTCGCCCAATAACGGGCGGGGTGAGTAGTAGAATAGCTTATTGTAACTGAGCTAATAGCAATGGCCAGCGTGCTTCAAATTCCTGGGTTGGACGATAGTGGAATTCTGAGCGAACAAAGCGTGATAGCATCCCTTCACAAAACGCCAGTAACTGAGAAGCTAATAACGACTCATCATAACTGAAACCTTGTCCATCACGTAATTTTTTCTCTTTCAAAACTTGACGGATCTGTACTTCAATTCGTTCAAATAATTGATTTATGCGCCCTTGCAGCCGATTTTGTTCAAACATCAGAGCATGGCCTGTCATGATGCGGGTCAGACCTGGGTTTTTTTCTGAGAAGCCCAGAATCAGAACCAATATCAGGCGGATACGAGTAATGGTGTCCTTTTCGTCTTGCAGAATCAGGTTAATCCGTGAAATTAATGTGTCTTCAATAAACTCGATCAAGCTGTCAAACATCCGGGTTTTACTGGGAAAATGCCGGTACAGTGCAGCTTCGGAAACGCCTACGTTGGCGGCCAGTTTAGCGGTAGTGATCCGCTGGCTGCCATCACTGGATTGCAACATATGCGCAAGGGCCTGCAAAATCTCCTCGCGCCTGTTTTTTTTCTTCGTATTTTCGTTTTCTGCCATGTCTGACAAGACCTCTGCTAAGAACAGTAAAACAAACAAATCAGCAACTCTTTGCCCAAGGGTATTTTGAGCAAAGAATATGATAATTGGTTAATGATATTAGGTTTTACAGAGATTTATTGGCGACCGGAATGACCAAAACCACCGTTGCCTCTTTTGCTGGTTTCAAAATCTTCCACCAGATTGAATTCAGTCTGAACAACGGGTACAAAAATCATCTGAGCGATACGTTCGCCTGGCTCGATAGTGAAAGTTTTATCACCACGGTTCCAGACCGAAACCATCAGCTGACCTTGATAATCGGAATCAATCAAACCAACCAGATTACCCAGAACGACACCATGTTTATGTCCAAGGCCTGAACGGGGCAGAATAACGGCTGCCAGTTGCTCATCGCCAATATGAATGGCAAGCCCGGTCGGAAGAAGTTCAGTTTGTCCTGGAGCCAGTTCTACCGCGTTGTCGAGGCAAGCCCGTAAATCTAAACCTGCGGAACCGGGAGTCGCGTAAGTTGGCAGAGGAAATTCTTGCCCGATACGTGGATCAAGGATTTTAACGTCGATTTTTTTCATCATAGCGTCTGACTATCTCATCTAATAAATGGTGGCTGAGTAATAACTTATTACTATGAGGTAAGCGGATATCTCCCTCATGCCAGAACAAATGTAGTGCATTAGTATCACTGTTAAAGCCGTGACCAGTAAGGGATACATCATTCGCACAAATCAGATCCAAATGTTTTTGGTCCAGTTTTTTACGTGCGTATTCTTCCACATTCTGGGTTTCAGCCGCAAATCCAACAACAAAAGGGCGATTTTCTTGCATTGTGGCTACATTGGCAACAATGTCAGGGTTTTTAATTAGAGTAAAAGTAATTTCTTCACCCTGTTTTTTAATTTTTTCTGGGGCAATTTGTTTAGCGCGGTAATCTGCAACCGCAGCGCAACCAATAAAAATGTCCTGTGAACCGGCTACTGCCTGTACTTGTTCATTCATTTCCAAGGCGCTGGTTATGTCGATTCGTTTGATACCCGGAGGGGTCGGTAAATTAACGGGGCCTGTGATAAGGGTGACTTCTGCACCCCGCGCTGCTGCGGCTTGGGCGATGGCAAACCCCATTTTGCCGGAGCTGTGATTGCTAATAAAACGGACAGGATCTAGTGCTTCACGGGTTGGTCCGGCGGTAATAGCAAGTTTTAGGTGAGCTAAGTCTTGGCTTGCTTGAAAATGTTGTTCAGCCAGTTCAACAATCGCCATCGGATCCAACATCCTACCAAGGCCAACGTCACCACAAGCCTGATTGCCGCTGTCTGGGCCCCACAGGAGAACCCCCCGTTCTTCAAGGATCTTGAGATTATGTTGTGTTGCCTGAGCGCGAAACATTTGTTGATTCATCGCGGGTAACACGGCAACGGGTGCCGGGGAAGCTAGACAGACAGTTGTCACCAGATCATTTGCCATACCAACTACCAGACGAGCCAGTAAATCCGCCGTAGCTGGGGCGAGAATAATGAGCTCAGCCCATTTGCCAAGTTCTATATGTCCCATAGCAGCTTCTGCTGTCGGATCTAACAGGTCGTCGGAGACGGGGTAACCGGAAACTGCCTGCAACGTCAGTGGTGTAATAAACGCTTCTGCTGCCGGTGTCATCACTACACGTACCTGTGCGCCGCGATCACGCAGGCGGCGTACCAGTTCGGGAGTTTTGTAAGCGGCGATCCCTCCGCTAATACCAAGCACAATTTGTTTGCCGGAAAGTCCTGACATCATGGTTGTCCGAATATTGAGTTGCAAGGGTTCTGGATTTTATCACAAGAGATTACAGAGTTGAGGATAGTCTGAACTTTGATAGTGAAAAAGGGTAAGTTTGCGAGCGGCTACGCAGCTTATGAATATGATGTTCGCCCTTATTTTTAAGGCATGGAATACTGTTTGTATCAGATGAAACAGGGCAGGGAGATGAATATATGGAAGTTGGCATTGCTGAAAATACAGAAGAAATATATTCAAATTTAGCTCCCAGAGAAAAATTGCTGGCATATGGTTCAGTTTCTTTAACAGATACGGAGCTACTGGCTATTTTTCTGCGTACCGGGACCAGAGGGCTTCCGGTTTTGCAGATGGCTGAATTTTTGCTGAAAGAATTTGGGTCTCTGTATCATTTACTCTCTGCTGATTATGACACTTTCTGTTCTCATAAAGGGATGGGATTAGCCAAATATGCACAGTTGCAGGCTATTGCAGAATTGGCAAAGCGTTTTTTCTCCAGTCAGTTCGTTCATGAAGATATTATGAGCAGCCCAAGTGTGACTCAAGAGTATTTGCAAAACCTGTTATCAGGGCGTGACAGGGAAATATTTGTTGTGTTGTTTCTCAATAATCAAAATAAAGTCATCTGCCATGAGGAGATGTTTAAAGGCACAATCAATAAAGTTGAAGTTCATCCTCGTGAAATTGTCAGATCGGCGATAAAGGTAAATGCCTCATCTATTATTTTGGCGCATAATCACCCATCAGGTCATGCGGAGCCTAGCCTGGCTGATAAAATTGTTACAGACAAAGTCATTGATGCCTGCAATTTGGTTGGTGTACAAGTGCTGGATCATCTGGTTATTGGCCGGCAATGTTGTGTCTCATTTGCTGAACGAGGCTGGATTTAGCCAACTTTTTCAAGCTCCTTGGGGATCTTTAGTTGTGCGGGACTTGAGCGTCAGCGATTGAGAGCGTATACTACGCCACCTTTGAGGATCTTTGGTTTGGCGAGAAGAGCCTATCTCAGCACATTTTCTGAGTAAATGTGAGTCTTTTCAGTAGAATTTGCTGAGATGGGCTCCTAAGCCTGACGAGGCGGCCATACCCAATACAAAGCTCGAGCTGATTTGATTTTTGGAGAATAGACATGTCCCGAGTCTGCCAAGTTACTGGCAAACGCCCGATGAGTGGTAACAACCGCTCTCACGCATTGAATGCGACTAAGCGTCGTTTTCTGCCTAACCTGCATTCCCACCGTTTCTGGGTTGAGTCCGAGAAACGCTTTGTAACTCTGCGTGTATCTGCTAAAGGTATGCGTGTGATTGATAAGAAGGGTATCGATGCAGTTTTGGCTGAACTTCGTACCCGTGGTGAGAAGTACTAAGGAGCTGAAAAATGGCTAAAGGTATTCGCGATAAAATCAAGCTAGTTTCTTCAGCTGGTACTGGTCACTTTTATACCACTACGAAGAACAAGCGCACTATGCCTGAGAAACTGGAAATGAAAAAGTTTGATCCAGTTGTTCGTCAGCATGTAATGTACAAAGAAGCTAAGATTAAATAATTTTGGCTGATTTGATAAAAAACCCGGCTTAGCCGGGTTTTTTGTTGCCTATAGGTTTTATAGTCGATATTCACTCATTCTTCTCAACGTTTCATATATATCCGGTTATTCATAGACGTAAAATGTTGTTTCGCTATACTAACGTCTTCCGGCAGGCTGGATATGGAGCCGAAATGGCTAAAGAAAAACTAAATATTTTACATACGGAATCTTCTTGTGGTTGGGGCGGTCAGGAAATCCGTATTTTGACGGAATCCCAGGGAATGATAAAACGTGGGCACAAGGTGGTTATTGTTTGCTGTCCAAATTCTAACATCTACCGTGAAGCAAAATCTTATGGTGTGCCAGTTGTAGCTTTGCCTATTGAGAAAAAACGGCGGTCCAGCTTTCTTGCTATGCGTAACTGGTTGAAAAAAGAAGGCCGTCAGTTTGACATTATTAATACACACAGTTCGACAGATTCATGGTTGATTGCTTTGGCTTGTACAACGTTGAGGCATATGCCGCCGATGGTCAGAACCCGGCATGTCTCAACCCAGGTTTCTAATTCAATGACAACCCGCTGGTTGTATCTGAAAGCGTGCCGGCATATTGCGACTACAGGTGAAAAACTACGTCAGCATTTGCATGCTAATAATCGTTATCCATTACAACATATGACATCAGTACCCACCGGTATCAATTTAGATCGTTTCCGACCGGAAGATAAGCAAGTTTGCCGTCAGCGGATTGGTATTCAGGATAAACCGACATTAGGTGTTGTTGCGACGATGAGAACCTGGAAAGGGCATCGTTATCTGTTAGAAAGTTGGAAAGTTCTGCACCAGAAATATCCTGACTGGCAGCTTCTGTTTGTTGGTGATGGTCCACAACGTAAATCACTGGAACCGTTGGTGAAGCGGGAAGGTTTGTCGGATAGTGTCATTTTTTTAGGTAACCGTCAGGATGTTCCTGATTGCCTGAATGCGATGGATTTATTTGCATTACCTTCTTTTGGTAATGAAGGCGTGCCACAAGGGATTATGCAGGCAATGGCGTGTGGGATACCTGTTGTATCAACCTCGGTTGGCGCGATTACCGAAGCGGTAGTTGATGGTGAAACGGGTTATATCGTGGAACCCAGAAACGCAGAGCTATTGACAGAAAGTTTAGAGTTGTTGATTCATAATAATGAACTGCGCTTGCAATTCAGTCATTCTTCATTAGAGCGAGCAATTGCTTTATTTGGAGTGGATAATATGCTAGATAAAATGGAAAAGATCTTTTTTCACAGCATTAAAGGTAAAAATCATTAACATTCTTTAAGATTATTCTCGGTGCTATCCTTTGATTTATGGTTCTGGACGAAAAGTAATTTGTTGATATTAAATGGCTATAAAGTTGATTGTAGTTTAATTATCCTGCCCCGAACGATAGCATACAAAAAAGCTTTGTTGTATATTTTGTTGAATTTTATAGCAGATTAATCAGATAATTGTCTTATGCAAATCAAAAATATTCTGGTCATTGTCATAGCACGTTTCGGTGATACCTTACTGGTGACACCGGTTCTTCGTGCTTTAAAACAGAAGTGGCCTGGTGCGAATATTGATGTTATGGCGCATAAAAGAACCAAACAGATCCTTGAAAATATAAGTGGTATCAATAAATTGACTGCTTTTTCAAAAGGCAAGGCAAAATGGTGTGGTTGGTTTACCGGTAAACATTATGATTTGGCTTTAGTATATAGCGACGATAAACCGCTATTACAATATGCAAAACGCAAATCAGGCTTAACAGTTTCATTTTCAGATGAATCTTCGTTGCAATCGGGTTGGATGGCAGTGAAAAAGCCAGAAATATTGATACCAGCTCAACAAGAACGAGCGATGCTGGCTAATGCGATAGATGTTGAGGTGAGTGATTGGCGGTTGAATTATTGTGTTAGCGAAGAGGAACTCCATTTTGCTGATGGTTTTATGCGGCAGCATCATTTGGATAATAAGCTCCTGATTGGTTTTCAGTTACAAAGCTTCCCGGCAAAAGCTTATCGTGACTGGCCGGTTGAACATTTTTATAAATTAGCGCAATGCATTTATCGCGGTTATCCGCATTCGCATATTATGTTATTAGGCAGCACGGATGGTGAAATTGCTGCTCAATCACTGGCAGAAAGACTCGGGGCTGAAAAATGTACTTCGTTGGTAGGGAGACTGACAATGCGACAGAATGCGGCAATGATGAGTAAACTTGATTTGTACATTGGTGTTGATACTGGGCCGACACATTTAGCCGGCGCATTAGGTATCCCGATGGTTGCGATGTATCACAGTTTTCACCCGGGCCGTTTTTTAGCACCTCAACAACATGCACATTTGGTAGTTATTGAGCATCCTGTTCATTATATGCAAGCCACACGTGAAGATCCGATGTCTGCTATATCTGTTGAACAAGTCTGGCAGGCAACTCAGAAATTATTGGCAACCAAGTCAGCAGGGTAATAAACAGATGAAAATAGGTTTAGTTGATGTCACTGTGACTATGTCTTACGGTGGCATTCAGACGGCAGTCTGGGAACTTGCGAAAGCGCTGACTGATGCCGGTCATGAGATCCATATTTTGGGGGGAACGGGTGATGTCCGGCCAGAGCTGAATGGAAGAGCAATACGGATTCATACTTTTCCATTCACTCCCAGAGAGAACGTGATTAATATCGGCCGGCGTTTTCAGCGTATTATTGAACGTTACTCGTTTGCCCGCCATGCCCGTAATACAGTTATTACTGAAGATTTTGACTGGATTATTCTGACTAAGCCATTTGATTTTTTCTGGCCACGCATGATGCCAAAAGGGAGCCGTACTAAGTTTTGTTATATGAGCGGCGGTACCAGTTTCTTCAAGGGTGACAGAACGCTGAGTAAACGAATTTCAGCCTGGGTGGCATGCAGTCATTTTAATGCCTGGCAGATTCAGCACCACTTTAAACAATTCCCAAAGGTTATTTACAACGGAGTTGATATTAATAAATTCAGGCCGGCTGACTCTGCTGTCAGAACTCATCTTGGAATCAGTAATAAAACATTTTTACTGACCTTTGCCGGGCGTTTGGTTGGTTGGAAAGGTATGCATGTGGCGATTGATGCAATGGTTCAGCTACAAGATAAAGATGTTAAGTTACTGATTATCGGAGCGGGTGAAGATCTGAAACATCTGGAAAAACGGGTTGCGGCACTGCGACTGGAAAAACAGGTAATTTTTCACCCACCTGTAGGACATGATCAATTGCCTGAATATTATGCTGCTGGTGATGCGGGGATCTTCCCAAGTATTGGTGATGAAGCGTTTGGAATAACGATCGCGGAAGCTATGGCGTGTGGCAGACCTGTTATTGCCAGTTATATCGGAGGCATACCGGAAGTTGTCGGTAACGAGAATAAGTCAGGTATTTTGGTCACGCCAGGGGATGCTTCAGCTATTGCCGATGCAGTTAATTTTTTATTGTCTCAGCCAGACAGAGGGCAAAGAATGGGAAAAGAAGCTCGCCAGCGGATTGAAACAATGTATACCTGGGAACATTCAGCCAATCGTTTACTGAAAGCAATAAACAATGAAGATCGCCTATATTGATCCCTACCCGGTTCCTGATTATCGGGTTGCATCACTACAAATTCTGCAAAATGTTGATGCGTTTGCTCGTCAGGGGGCTGATGTTTATCTGGTTGTGCCTGAAGGTAAAAATACCGTAGAGGAGATACTTGGGCGCTCATTATCATCATCAGCTAAACTGATATCGTTACGCAATATCCGGCGTAAATGGTATTTTCCGTTGAATACCCAAAAGATGTTCTATTTTCAGGTTTCCAGCTGGTTGAGAAAGAATGAGGTAGATGCCGTTTTTACCCGCAATCTGAAAATTGCGAAGTATCTATTATGTAAACACCCAGAAATTCCTCTGTTTTTCGAAAGTCATGAGATTTTTGCCCAGTCATTTAAGGAGTCACATGATTTGGGTAGAAATAAAAATCAGCGTAAATATCAGAAGTTGAGAGAAACCGAACACTTTGTTTATAGTCAGTCCAGGATTGTTTTTGTTCTGACTTCGCTACTGCGTGACGACATTATCAGTGAATATCATGTCGATACATCTATTGTTGTTGCGCCAGATGGTGTAGATATGCTGGCAGCAGAGTCGATGTCATCAAATAAACTTGCATCAACTAAGAGTGAATTCCCAACCCAGATTCTTTATCTGGGTAGTTTGCATCATTGGAAGGGGGTTCCGACGGCGATTAAGGCGATGAGTTATCTTGAAAATGCAGTGCTGAATATTGCGGGTGGTGAACCAGAACAAATTCAACAGCTACAGCTGATTGCTCAACAGATTGGTGTTTGTGACCGAGTCAATTTTTTTGGATTTATTCAGCCTAAGTTGCGTTTCCAGATAATTGCAGATAATGATATTTGTCTGTTGCCATTAACTAAAACCAGTATTGGTAGCCGCTATACTTCACCACTGAAGCTATTTGAGTATATGGCGATGGGTAAACCTGTGGTTATTTCCGATTTTCCTTCTATTCGTGATGTGGTTGATGAAAATGCGGTCAGTTTTGCTGACAGTGAGAATGCGGAAAGTTTTGCTCAACAAATCCAGTTATTGAGAGACAATGCCGGGAGGGTTAAAGCACAAGTCGGTTATGCAAAAATGCTGGTAACAGAGCGTCTTAACTGGGATAAACGGGCCAAGCTTATTATGCAGACGATATCAAAGGATATTTCTGCATAATAATCGGTGTAGAGATAGGCTATATACAGCCACTGATGATATGGCTGAGATATTTTGCTAGTCACTTTTCTTTTTATACAGCGCAGTCATCAAGCCAAATAAAATACCTATTTCATTGATATAGGTATTTTCAAAGGCACCACGGACAATAAATAGTCCGATAAACCCAGTCAGCAGAATAATTCCTGCCTGCCTTACTATTCCGCCATTATGACCAATAATATGACTACTGGTGTACAGTGCTGAAACGGTCATCAACAATGTTGTGATCAGGCCGATTATTCCACCAGCAAACCACAGTGCCAGAAAGATATTATGAGGGCCGATAGACGTGCGAAATACCCAGCCTGGATAGTCATTAACTCGTTCATCGTAGACCTTATGGTAGACTTTATTGCCATAGCCATAACCTTTAACTGGATTCTCTAAAATCAGGTTAAAAGCAGCTCCTTGAGTTCCATTGGTATAACGGTAGCTGCTATCTGTTTGGGTAAGCTTAAATAGTAATTTGTTATCTGCATTATGTGTCATAGTGAAGTGGGTAACTCCAACTAAGAGACTAAGGCTTAAACTTGCTGCTATGACTAGTTTCCATTCTCGATTAATAATGATGATAAAGATCGTTATAACAGCAGCAGCTACCCAGGCACCACGGGTTAAGGTACCTAACAACAGAAACAGGCTGATAGCCGAAGCGATAGCCAATATCAGCCAGCTAACTAAGGTGTGTTTTTTCCACAATGCCCAGGTGCAAAGTAATATTGGGAAATAGAAAATAAAACCATAAGAAAATTCCCGGTGGCTATAGCCAGTGAAAGGCATTTCACCCCGATTGTAGTTAATAATGTATCTACCGATATCAGTCAGACATATTGCCAGTATCCCAATGGCGAATGAGAACAGAATCATCTTGGCAATGCTTTCTTTATTCTCTTTGTACAATACAACCGGAAAAGTAAAACTGAACAGCAGCAATCCATTTAGAATAGGTTTATTCATCTCTTGAAAACTCAATGTGGGATCGACTGAAATCACGACTGAATAGAACATTGCCAAGATGAATAACAGAACGGATAGGAATAGCGAATTACGCATAGCGTGCATTACCTGACGAAAATCTGTTACCAGATAGGTCAGCGCAGTAATGCCAATCAGGATAATAATCATATTTTTATATCTTGTTATATCAGGTAGATAAACAAGAATGATATAAATCCCAATAAGGGATAAATTCCATAATGATTTTTTATTACAATTTTTAAGAGTAAACATATTCATCCATCTGTTTTCATTTCTGTTGAACTTGGTTGGAAATGATACATGAAAAGATTATCTTAATCTGCTGAGATGCAATAGAGTTGAAACAAACAGACATAATACAGGAGTTATTATCATGCCAGAACTGCCAGAGGTAGAAACCAGCCGGAGAGGAATAGAACCACATCTGGTAGGAAACGTGATCCAACATGCGGTAGTCCGGAATGGGAGGCTACGCTGGCCGGTAGCGGAAGAAATTATGAAGCTGAGTGATCAGCTTGTGCTCAGTGTTCAACGCCGGGCCAAATATTTGCTGATTGAATTGGCGGATGGTTGGATTATTGTCCATTTGGGCATGTCGGGTAGTTTGCGGATCCTGTTGGAAGAACGCCCTGCGGAGAAACATGATCATGTGGATTTAGTGATGGCAGACGGCAAGGTTTTGCGTTATACCGACCCAAGGCGATTTGGGGCGTGGCTATGGAGTGATGATCTCAATCAGTGCTCAGTATTAACGCATTTGGGGCCTGAACCACTTTCTAATGATTTTAACGGTGTTTATCTCTACACCCGCTCAAGTAGTAAAAAAACATTAATTAAGCCCTGGTTAATGGATAATAAACTGGTTGTCGGTGTCGGTAATATCTATGCAAATGAAGCGTTGTTTACTGCTCATATCCGGCCTGATCGTCCGGCACATACATTAACTGAACGTGAGGCAAATTTACTAGCAGAAACGATTAAAAAGGTCTTGCAACGATCTATTGAGCAGGGGGGGACAACACTCAGGGATTTCCTGCAATCTGATGGTAAACCGGGGTATTTTGCTCAGGAACTGTTTGTTTATGGCAGAGCAGGAGAACCATGCCGGATTTGTGGTGAGAAAATAGAAAGTATTAAACTTGGGCAGCGCAGTACTTTCTTTTGTCGTCGCTGTCAGTTTTAGTTGCTACCGGAGACTTGGGGGAGGCGTAGCATGGGGAGAGATCCTACTGCGCGCGCTCCCAGTAAGCTCAGTAAATTACTTACCGAGTTTTTTTAGCATGGCTTGTGCAACAGGTTCTGGCAGGAATGATGAAATATCGCCATCGTGGCGGGCAACATCTTTAATCAAGGATGAAGATACAAACGAGAGATTTTGTGATGGCAGTAAAAAGACACTTTCTAATTCAGGCATAAAGTGGTGGTTCATATTGGCGAGCTGCCATTCATACTCAAAATCAGATACTGAACGAAGACCCCGAATAAGAACATTGACTTGTTGTTTTTTGGCGAAATTAGCCATCAATTCACAAAAACCGACCACTTCTACATTGTCCAGATGTGAGGTCACCTCTTTCGTCAGGGTAACGCGCTCATCCAGAGTAAACATTGGGTTCTTTCTGGCACTATTGGCGATAGCAAATAAAACATGGTCAAACATATTTGCAGCGCGGGTAACGATATCAATATGCCCGTAGGTAACAGGATCAAACGTTCCTGGATAAATAGCTTTGGTTGTCATCAATTTTTACCCTTTTGCAATCTCTTTTCCCACAACGCGACATACTTATTAAATGTATATTGAGCGTTAACGATAGCCAGTACTAATCCCTGTTTACCATCAAGAAAACCAGCACGCAACAGCCAAGTTTTAAAAAAAGCGCCAAAAGTATGACTGAAAATCGAAAAATAACTGCACTGTTTACCTTGTTCATGACGCTGTTTTGCCCATGCTTTAGCGTAATTCAGTTGTTTTGTCTGAAACTCCATCAGATTACGGCAAGTAAGATGGAGTAAATCCCCTTGCAAAATAACAACTGGGACTCCATGAGTTTCAAGGGATTCATGAACCTGATTATCATTGTATTGATAACGATTGCGGGTGTAGAGGCGAATAACCCGATCCGGGTACCAGCCGCTGTGTTGCATAAAGCGGCCAAGAAACAGATTCCGGCGGGCGCAACTATAGACTTTATTGTCATCAGTATGTGCCAGAACCTGCTCTATGGATACTCTCAGTTCTGGCGTCACACGCTCATCGGTATCAATCATAAAAATATAATCGCCAGAAGCATATTGTTGAGCCAGTTGACGCTGACGACCAAACCCCGGCCAGTGAATATTAGAGAATACTTTTGCCCCCATTGCCTGTGCTATCTGGCAGGTATCGTCTGAACTGCCGGAATCAAGCACAATGATCTCATCAGCCCAACTGACTGAGGCCAGGCAATCTGCTATCAAATCTGCTGAGTTCTTGGCAATCATGACAACGGAAAGGCGCTTTCTCTCATTCATTTAGTGGCTCCGAGGCGGGAGATAGGGTGCCAGTAATTTAAGCAGACGTTGAAGTGCTCCCTGATTTTCATGTAACACTTCTGCTGCGTGACGGCCATAGTACAGACGATAATCTTCATCAGTCAGCAAGCTTTTGATTTCATTAAATAAAGTCTGACTATCCGTAACGGTAATCAGACCATTAGCCTGATCCAGTTTGGCGCAGATATCTTTAAAGTTAAAGGTATGTGGGCCCATCAACACGGGAATGGCATGAGCTGCGGCTTCCAGTGGATTATGCCCACCGCGTTCAACCAGGCTGCCACCGACAAAAGCCAGATCGGCAATACCATAGAGCAGCATCAACTCACCCATCGTATCGCCGATAACAACCTGAATATTAGCGTCAGGAATTTTATCGGAGCTACGAAGAATATAACTTAGCCCGGCTTTCTTTGTTAATTCTTCAGCTTTAGCAAAACGTTCAGGATGGCGTGGCACCAGGATCAGCAGCAGATTTGGGCATTGTTTTAGTAACTTGCAATGAGCATCCAGAATAATGCTCTCTTCTCCATCATGAGTACTGGTTGCTATCCAGACAGGACGGCGAGCAGCCCATTGGCGTCGTAATGTCACGGCTTTAGCTGCCAATTCAGGTGTTACTGAGATATCGAATTTCAAACTACCGGTGACAGCCAGTTGAGAGCGTTTCAAACCCAGTTCAATAAAACGTTCGCTATCTTCCTGATTCTGAGCCGCAATCAGGGTAATTTTTTGTAAAATTGTTTTTACGAAATTACCTATTTTCTGGTATCCCGCCGCTGAACGTACAGATAAACGGGCATTAGCAATAACCAGAGGAATGTTACGTCGATGGAGTTGAAAAATCAGATTAGGCCAAAGTTCTGTTTCCATAATGATGACTAACTTTGGATTAACTTGATTGAGAAAACGCTCCATGGAGCCGGGAAGATCGTATGGCAAATAGACGTGATTGACATCATTTCCCAACGCGGAGAGTACCCTTTCTGAACCCGTTGGTGTCATCGTCGTCACTGTAATCGGTAAAAAAGGGTAATGATGGCGTAAAGCTCTAACTAAAGGGATTGCCGCCAATGTCTCACCGACGGACACTGAGTGAAGCAGAATGCCGCCAGCGGCAACTTTACCGGCACAGAAACCATAACGTTCACCCCAACGTTTACGGTAAGCAGGAGCCTTGCGGCTGCGAAGTAATAAACGCAACCAAATCAGAGGTTGGATAAGGTAGAGAAGTACCTGATATAAACGCAGTAACATTCTATCAAATTCATTTATATAAATTAGCGTCAATAGTATCACACTGCTTCAAAGAAAGTATGAAAATGCGTATGGCTTCTAGAATCTGAACAGAATAAGAACGGTAAATTAGGTTTTTTGGGTAAAATTATGCTTCTATTATATATAAAAGTAGCAGGGGGTTTCTTGCAGCTTCCGCACATATAGAGACAGCTTTTTCCTTATTATCTGTGCCTTTATACTGGGAATGCCATGAGTAAATTACCAACTCGATTTAGCCGTATTCTGATAATAAAGTTACGACATCATGGTGATGTACTATTAGTTACACCTGTTATTAATACTCTGAAGGATAATTATCTCTCAGTAGAAATTGATGTTTTACTCTACAAAGAGACAGAACCGATACTAGCCAACTTTTCTTTTGTGGCAAATATATTTTCTATGGATAGGCAATGGAAGAAGCAAGGAACCAGAGCACATTTTAGTCATGAATGGAGATTACTTAAACAATTAAGGAATCGTAAATATGACATAGTTATTAATCTCTCTGATCAATGGTATAGTGCGTTTGTGACACGATTTACTGGTGCCAGAGTACGTATTGGATTTGATTTAGCAAAGCGACAAAGCCTGTTTTGGAAAAGATGCTTCACAAATCTGGTACTGACAGCGCATAGTGAATTTTTGCATATTGTTGAGCAAAACTTGTCAACTCTTTCGCTGTTAAATCTTCCATCGATCAGTACTAAAGTGACCATGAGTTACCATCAGGAGGATAGAGAAACTGTCCGAGCATTTCTTGAGCAGTATGGGGTCAGTCAAAAATATATTGTTGTACAGCCAACATCCCGCTGGTTTTTCAAATGTTGGGATGAGAAAAAGATGGGTGAAACGATTAGTGCATTACAGTCTGATGGTTGGACAATTGTTGTTACCTCCGGGCCAGATCGTAAGGAAGAAGATATGGTCGAGACTATTTTATCAAGCTGCCCAAAAGAAAGAGTTATTTCTTTTGCTGGCCTATTAACCTTGCCTCAACTTGCAGCGCTGATTGATGAAGCTAATTTATTCATAGGGGTAGACTCTATTTCTATGCATATGGCCGCAGCATTGAAAACACCTTGTATTGCTTTATTTGGGCCATCAAAGTTAGTATTCTGGCACCCATGGGAAGCAAAGGGTGAAGTAATTTGGGCTGGTGATTATGGCGATTTACCTGATCCTGATGATGTTGACACTAAAACGGGCATACGTTATCTGAATGTCATTCCCAGTGATGTAGTTATTGCTGCTGCCCGGAGAAATTTATTATGAAATCAGTACGTCTTGCGATTGTTCGGCAGAAATATCGCTCGGATGGTGGTGCAGAACGTTTTGTCTCCCGCGCCTTAGCCGCTTTAGGTAATGAAAATCTGGAGCTCAATGTTATTACGCGTTCCTGGCAGGGAGACATTAGCCCTGACTGGTGTGTTCATTTAGCAAATCCTCATAAATGGGGAAGAATCAGCCGTGAGAGAGGATTTGCTAAAGCGGCCAGAGCAGTATGGGAAAAAGAACAATTTGATCTTGTTCAAAGTCACGAACGCATTGCTGGTTGCGATATTTACCGTGCGGGTGATGGTGTTCATCAGCGGTGGTTGCAGCAGCGTGCCCGGGTTTTATCCTCCTGGCGAGGCAAATTACTTTTTGCGAGTCGTTATCATCGTTATGTTATGGATGCTGAACAAAAGATGTATTCGGCCCCAGAACTAAAAATGGTTATTTGTAACTCGGAAATGGTAAAACGGGAGGTCATGGCAGATTTTGGGCTTTCGGAGAAAAAAATAGCAGTTATTTATAATGCGATAAACCATAATCAATTTTTCCCGGCAATAGAATCTCAGAGAATGCTGTTAAGGAAAGAATATGATCTTCCCCGACAGGCGAAATGTTTCGTTTATGTTGGTTCCGGGTTTGAGCGAAAGGGGCTAAAAGTAGCGATTCAAGCGGTTAGTGCTACTGATGCATATTTAATTGTTGTGGGTCAGGATAAAGAAGAGAAGAAATATAAACAATTAGCCAATTCTCTGGGGTGCAATGAGCGGATCAGGTTTATGGGTATGCAGAAAAAGACACTGCCTTTTTATCAGATTGCAGATGGTTTGTTGTTACCTACCTTATATGATCCATTCCCAAATGTGATATTGGAGGCAATGGCTTGTGGGCTTCCGGTTATAACCAGTACGACATGCGGTGGTGCTGAATTTGTTACCTCTGGAAGTAACGGGTTTATATGTGATGCTTTGGATATCCGGGATATTACAGAAGCGATTCAAAATACGCCTTCTGATCATTTGAATAATAAAATGTCAGAATTAGCGAGAACTAAGGTACTGCCTTATACACCGGAACATTTATCACAACAGCTGATTGGACTATACGAAAGGGTGCTCTCATCATGAAAGGACACATATTATTTATCATTGATGGATTACCTGGTGGAGGTGCAGAAAATGTCACTATCCGGCTTTGTGATGGTCTGCAACAGAAAGGGTATGATATTACGCTGCTTTCTCTGGCGGAAAAATGTGAGTATTTAGTGCCCGATGGTATTGAACTGGTTATTGATGCTGACGAGTACAATGGGCCTTTTAGAAGACAGACTGAGATTTGCCGTAGGGCTAAATCTATGGATAAAGCTTTAGAAAAAATATTTCTTCGGAAGGGAATTCCCTTATTGATTGTATCAAATTTGCATAAAACCGATCGCATTGTCGTGAAATCAAAGGTACTGGCGGGATTAAACGTGTGGTTTTGTATTCATGGGGTATTCTCAAGTTCGTATCTTGGCAATAAAAGCGGATTACCCCGTTGGATAAAGAAACAGAAAATTAAATGGACATATAATAATCGGAATCTAGTTTGTGTCTCTGATGCCGTCGGGAAAGATTTAGCAATTAATCTGTCACTGATGGCTAAGAAAATGGTGACAATTTATAATCCTTTCAACATTCCTGACATTAAAGAAAAATCTTTGCAAAAGAACCCTTATTCGGATGAAACGTATTTATTACATGTTGGACGATTTCACCAAGTTAAGCGACATGATCGTTTATTGGAGGCTTTTGCGAAAGCAGCTCTGCCATGTAACTTATTGATTGTTGGGCATGGAGACGAATCGATTACTCAACAAATAAAACAAAAGATTGTGGATTTAAACTTACAATCTAAAGTCATCTTAACCGGATTCCTTGAAAATCCATTACCTGTTATTCGTGGAGCTAAAGCGGTTGTCTTGAGTTCTGACAGTGAAGGGTTGGGTAATGTACTGATTGAATCATTGATTTGCGATACTCCCATTGTCAGTGTGGCATGTCCGGGGGGCGTGAATGAAATTATGGTTGGTGAGCTGGAAAAATATAAATCAGAACTGACCGTTGGCTCACTTGCAGAGAAAATGAAGCTTGTTTACCAGCAACCTCCTGTCATCACAGAGGATATGTATAAGAAGTTTGATTTAGATATCGTTTTGGCAAAATATTTATCTTTGTAACGCTGAATAAGCTAATTCTTTGTTTACTCCGAGCAAATAAAATCACACACAACCACTCTTTTAACGATAAGTTAATTGCGCTGTATCGTTGACCTGCGTACCATAAAACCATTATTTTGGGTCTGTTTTGGGCACATCTCTAATGACTTTACCCGCATTTATAATCACGATTGATACTGAAGGTGATGATCTGTGGCAAAACCACAGTCAGATATCGACAGAAAATACACATTATTTACCAAGATTTCAGAGCCTATGTGAGCGTTTTGGTTTTAAACCGGTTTGGTTGACGAACTATGAGATGGCGATGGATGATTTATACATTGACTTTGCCAAAGATATTATTGCCAGAGGTCAAGGTGAAATCGGTATGCATTTACATGCCTGGAATAATCCACCACTTGTTCCTCTTACCGACGATGATATGCGTTATAAACCTTATCTGATTGAATTTCCAAAAGAACAAGTCAGAGCCAAAGTTAGTCTAATGACTCAGTTATTAGAAGATAAACTACAAACTAAAATGTTAAGTCATCGGGCGGGTCGTTGGGCATTTAATGAGTATTATGCTGAATTGTTGGTGGAATATGGCTATCAAGTCGATTGTTCGGTAACGCCGCGGGTTAATTGGCGTTTCACAAAAGGTGATCCTAATGGTAACGGTGGGACTGATTATAGCCACTTTCCATCTTATGCTTATTTTATGGATTTGCAGGATATCGCCAAAGAAGGTCGTTCTTCTTTGTTGGAAGTACCAATGAGCATCCAATATAAGCACTCTCCGTTGATGAACTCCCTGAAACAGAAATACGATAATTTGCGCGGAAAGCAGCGTTCTCCTTCTGTTAATTGGTTACGGCCAAAAGGCGGTAATCTGGAGCAAATGAAGAAAGTTATTCAGCAAACATTGGCAGAAGGCTGTGATTATGTTGAATTTATGCTGCATTCATCTGAATTTATGCCTGGTGGTAGCCCGACATTTAAAAATGAAGAACAAATTGAGAGTCTTTATCAGGATTTGGAGGGATTATTTAACTACTTGAAACCGCGGGTTCAAGGGATGACATTGGCTGAATATTACCAGTTAAAGAAATCGTAATAATTGAGAAAATAAAACTGACAGGATTAACTGATGATACTGAATTTTGGTTGGAAATTAGGTTCTTTTGATGATTATCGAGAGGCTTATAATTTATATGGGGGAAGTGTGATCACTTCTCCAAAAGTCTTGGACTTTTTCCATAAGCGTTTTCAGCTAAATGAGAAATTCTATATAAAAAGAGATGGTTCAGGAAATATCATTGGTGGTATCTGTAGCTGGAGAGATCGTTACCTCGCTGGTGAGCAGAAAATTGTCATTAAAGAAGGAGTTAACAAATATCCACTTAATTTTGATGAGATAATATTACCGATTAGATCGGATGTTAGATCTATTATTCCATTTAAATCAAAGTTTACGTCGTCAAAAAATAAAGTTAATATTATTAACTGTTCGGATAAATTAAACTCTAAAAGACAGATCTGTTTGGTTAAGGATATCTCTAGAAGAACAAGAGAAACCAGAAATAGAGAGTTGAATCGTTTTATAAGAAGTGGGGGTAGTGTTGTTAATGTTGATCATTATGATCCGAAAGAATTAACGGATATTTATGATTATCTCTATTTTAAACGCAGGAATGAACATGCATATAAAAATGAAATGCAGGAAATTCTTGAAGAAATACCCTCTATAACTTTTGGTAATGTTTTATGGTTAGAAGGAAATCCTTGCGCAATGCAATTTATTGTTAAAGAACAATGTGAAAAATGGATTTGCTATGACTATGTTAATAGCGGAATGGATTTGAGTTATCCAAATCTGTCGCTAGGAACGGTTTCTACATGGGTTAATGTGAGGGATGCTATTGAATATAGTCGTGAAAATGATTTGGAGATGAGATTCAGTTTTGGGCGGCCAACATTTGAATATAAAAATAGGTGGTGTAATAGAGACAACTTACAAAGAGTGATTTTTCCTTAATCGTTATAATAATGGAGCATTAGCACAGAATATGAAAACTTTTATTATTAATCTTAAACACTCTATAGAGAGAAGGAAAAGAATAGAAGAACAATGTATTAAACTAAATTTAGATTATGAATTTATTGAGGCTGTTGATGGTCGCCTGTTATCACAGGAGGAGTTACAGCGGCAAACAAGGGAATTAAGTGATGCTATAACGCTGGGTGAGATTGGGTGTGCTTTAAGTCATATAAAAATCTACAGGAATATAGTTGAAAATAATATTCCTATGGCATTAATATTAGAGGATGATGTTATCTTAAATGAACGTTTGCCTGAATTCTTAAATGAAATTCAGCAAAAAAAGATAATAGCCCCTTCTGCTATTCTTTTGAGTAAAGCCAGTCAATATTTTGAACGCTCTAAATATAAGCTTCTTTGTGGTGTAGATATTAAATCGGTATTGAGCGCTTCATTAACTTGTGGTTATATATTGAATAATCAGGCAGCTAAAAACCTCATTGATTTCCTTTATCCTGTATGGTTAGTTGCAGATCGCTGGGAGTTTTTCAGGGAAAATGGAGTTATAAAATTATGTTGTACAGTGCCAGTTTTGGTTACAGAAAGTGAGGATGCTGTTAATACAACCATATCGGGGAGAGATAGTGAGCATAATATTAAGGCAGGAAAAATTTGGAAAGACATAAGGAAAAGAAGGCCCTTTTCTGTAAAGATTAAAAATATATTATGGAAAATATTTGTTAGAAAAATATATAAAATTAAAAAAGATTGAATACGGGTTAAAGGGTGCCTTTAACCCGTGTTTTGCAACTAATTTCATATTTTTCGCCAGAGACAGGAGAGTACTTTCGATGGCGTAATACTTCTGATATTTCCATCTTCTGCTTTCAAGGACATCTGTTCCTTGCCGTATCCTCCGATCAGGCCCGGATCGGTTGGGCCAAACAGCGTAATATTAGGGCGATCCAGTGCGGCGGTGAGGTGGCTCAGGCCAGTATCAACAGAGACAACGGCTTGTGCCCCCGCCAATTCCTGAGCGACTTGTGCCAAAGTCAGTTTTGGCAGAACTTCCACATGAGGGAGATCTTCCGCCAGCCTCAATGCACGTTGGTGCTCATGTTCAGCTCCCCAGGGAAGTTTAATTCGCATACCAGTCGGCTGAATTTCAGCAATAAGCTGACGCCAATGGCTTTCCGGCCAGTGTTTTTCATCACGGGTAGTGGCATGGAGAAAAACCAGATAATCACCTTGATTTTCTGATTGTTGCTTTAAAAAGTGACGGGCAATACCATAATCGCCCAGCTCTGCTGGTTTGGTATAACCCAAGCTGACAGCAAACAGCTCGCGGATACGTTCTACGGCATGTTGCTGCTTGCTGACCGCATGGCGGCAATCGTAAAAAAAACTCGCTAATGGCTCACGGATACTTTTACGGTCGTAACCATGTTTAGGGCCATGAGCTAATCGAGTTACCAGAAATGCACTCTTTAATAACCCCTGTGCATCAATAATGGCATCATAATGATGTAATTTTAGTTTTTCTTTAAATAAACGGCGTTCTGCGCGGATCTCTTTACCAAACCAGTTCTTACGCCAGCGGCGAATAGCAACAGGAATAACTTGATCGACTGCACTATGCCAGCCGGGAATTTGTGCGAATCCTTCTTCTACCACCCAGTCAAAACGGACACCAGGCAGGTTTTTTTCTGCATCAGTCAATGCGGGGAGAGAGTGGAGTACATCCCCCATAGAAGAAGTCTTAACCAGTAAAACCCGCATTAATCCTGGTTCTCCGCTTGTAATAATTTATCCAGAGAAGCCATAACCTGCTCTGGTTGAATATCAATCAGACTCTGATGATAGCCGTGTGCGCTGTCACCTTTTCTGACCTTGTGATAGCCAGTAATAAGGCGGATAACTTCTGCTTTATCAGACAATGGTGGCGTAAAATCTGGGCTGCTTGGGCCGTAGAGTGCAACGAGAGGGCGATTGAGTGCTGCGGCGACATGCATCAAACCGGAATCGTTGGTCACAATAGCATCACAAGCTGCGATAATATTGACCGCCTGCTCAAGCGATGTTTGTCCGGCAAGATTGATGCAGTATTCACGGGTCTCTTCAGTCAGTGACTTGCGGATATCTTCTCCACCCTCATGATCTTTGGCGGAACCAAACAGTAGAATTTGATATCCCTTTTTAGTGATAAGCTGTTGAGCCAACGCGGCATAATGATAGTGCGGCCAACGTTTTGCCGGGCCGAACTCTGCTCCGGGACAGAAACCGATAATCGGCCGGTGATCAGAAATATTGAATGCCGCAGTAGATTCAGCAACATCTTCATCACTGACAGCCAACTGAGGCCACAGTAACGGTTGAGGAAGCTCCACTGCGCTACTGAGTTTTGCATCGTAAGCCAATACGACATAGCGTTGAACCATTAATGGGAAAGCTTCTTTATTCAGTATACGAATATCATTGAGCAATCCATATCTCATTTCACCGCGCCAGCCGGTACGCAGAGGAATATTGGCGAAGAAAGGCACTAACGCAGATTTAAAAGAGTTTGGCAGCACATAAGCGCGATCATATTTATGTTCACGCAGTGCGACGCCAAGACGACGACGCTCGCCTAATGCCAGAGCGCCGTGGCCTAATGGCATTGCCAGTGCCTGATTGACGTCCGGCATTTTTGCCAGCAGCGGACGGCACCAGGCTGGTGCCATCACATCAATTTCTGCATTAGGATGCAGGGCCTTTAATGTCCGGTAAAGGCTCTGCGACATCATCATGTCACCCACCCACGAAGGGCCGATCACCAATATTTTCATAACGAGTAGATTATTTATCCTGATTAAGCCAATGCATATATTCCGTGACGCCTTCGGCGACTGTTTTGAATGGTCTATCATAACCAGCCGCGCGAAGTTTAGTCAGATCTGCCTGAGTGAAGCTCTGATAACGGCCTTTTAAATGTTCAGGAAAATTAATATATTCAACGGCTGGTGATTTATCTTGATGGAATTCAACAACTGCATCTGCAACCGCCTGGAAAGATTCAGAGCGACCTGTTCCACAGTTATAAATACCGGAAACGCTGTTTTTCCAAAACCACAGATTAACCGCAGCGGCATCACCAACATAGATAAAATCACGTTGAAAGCCTTCACTGCCGGCAAATAGTTTGGGGTTTTGCCCCTGATTGATTTGATTGTTCAGATGGAATGCAACACTGGCCATACTGCCTTTGTGCCCTTCGCGTGGCCCGTACACATTGAAATAACGGAAACCACAAATCTGTGAATCAGCGTGAGGCAAGAGCTCCCGGACATACTGGTCGAACAGGAATTTAGAGTAGCCGTAAACATTGAGCGGTTTTTCATATTGACGCTCCTCGATAAAATTATCACTGCGGCCACCATAGGTTGCTGCGGAAGAGGCGTACAAGAAGGGAATTCCACGCTCAAGGCAATAGTGCAGCAACTCTTTTGAATATTGATAGTTATTATCCATCATATACTTACCATCCCACTCGGTTGTGGATGAGCAAGCGCCTTCATGGAAAACAGCGTCAATATCGTCTAAATCATCACCGGCCAGGATGCTAACAATAAACTCTTCCTTGTCCATGTAATCAGCAATATCCAGGTCAGCCAGATTGGCGAACTTAGTACCATCTTTCAGATTATCTACGACCAGAATATCTTTATATCCTTCGTCATTTAGTGCTTTGACAATATTGCTGCCAATAAATCCAGCACCGCCAGTGACAATGATCATCAGAATCACCTCTATCAATCGGGTTAATGAAGCAAATTGCTTCTATAATAACATCTAACATCTATGACGACAGCAGCTTAAGCAGGGGAATATACTGAAATATTATGGTCATTCAGGTTGCATGACGTGACGGATACAGCAAAGTTAATATTAACTGCCTGATAGAGTCGTCAGTTACCTGAACAATGCGTAAAATATGTAACGACCCTTCACTTAAATCAGGAGAAAATAAATGTCAGCATCATTTTATCAGCAAATTAATGAACAATTAGAGCAAGCCCATTCGGAAGGGTTATTCAAAAATGAGCGCATCATCACTTCTGCCCAAAATGCTGACATTGCTGTAGCCGATGGCAGCCATGTTATTAACTTCTGCGCAAATAACTACTTAGGTTTGGCTAATCACCCTGATCTTATTGCTGCCGCTAAAGCGGGAATGGATAGCCATGGTTTTGGTATGGCATCAGTTCGTTTTATTTGTGGGACTCAGGATACTCATAAAGAGCTGGAGCAAAAACTAGCAGAATTTTTGGGTATGGAAGATGCCATTCTTTATTCTTCTTGTTTTGATGCCAATGGCGGTTTATTTGAAACGCTGTTTGGGCCGGAAGATGCCATTATCTCGGATGCTCTGAACCACGCTTCTATAATTGATGGTGTTCGCTTATGTAAAGCGAAGCGTTATCGCTATGCCAATAATGATATGCAGGAACTGAGAGCACAATTGGAGCAAGCAAAAGCAGATAATGCGCGTCATATTGTGATTGCAACAGATGGTGTGTTCTCAATGGATGGCGTCATTGCTGACCTGAAATTTATCTGTGATCTGGCGGATGAATTTGGTGCAATGGTGATGGTGGATGACTCCCATGCCGTAGGTTTTGTTGGTGCACATGGTCGTGGTACTCACGAATATTGTGACGTCATGGATCGTATTGACATCATTACCGGCACATTAGGTAAAGCGCTGGGGGGGGCTTCCGGTGGCTATACTGCGGCGCGTAAAGAAGTTGTTGAGTGGCTGCGCCAGCGTTCACGCCCATATCTGTTCTCCAACTCACTGGCTCCGGCGATTGTCGCGGCATCCATTAACGTGCTGGATATGCTGAAAGAAGGTGATGCGTTACGTGATCGCCTGTGGAAGAACGCCAACCTGTTTCGTGAAAAAATGACGGCGGCAGGTTTCACTTTGGCAGGTGCTGATCACGCGATCATCCCGGTCATGTTAGGCGATGCAAAACTGGCACAGGAATTTGCCGCAGAATTACTGAAAGAAGGCATTTACGTCACCGGTTTCTTCTATCCGGTAGTCCCTAAAAATCAGGCCCGTATCCGCACGCAAATGTCAGCGGCACATACGGAAGAACAAATTGAACGTGCGGTTGAGGCGTTCACGCGAATTGGTAAGCAATTAAAAGTAATTGCATAAGGCATCTTTATGAAAGCATTGTCAAAGTTAAAAGCGGAAGAAGGCATCTGGATGACCGATGTGCCCGAGCCAGAATTGGGGCACAATGATGTGATGATCAAAATCCGTAAAACGGCGATTTGTGGAACGGATGTGCACATCTATAACTGGGATGACTGGTCGCAAAAAACAATTCCTGTACCCATGGTTGTTGGTCATGAATATGTTGGTGAAGTTGTGGCTATTGGTCAGGAAGTGAAAGGTTTTAAAATTGGTGATCGGGTGTCTGGCGAAGGGCATATCACTTGTGGTTACTGCCGTAACTGTCGTGGTGGCCGTACTCACTTATGCCGCAATACCATTGGTGTCGGGGTAAACCGCCCGGGTTGTTTTGCTCAATATCTGGTTATTCCTGCGTTTAATGCGTTTAAAATCCCAGATAACATCTCTGATGAACTGGCTTCTATTTTTGACCCATTTGGCAATGCTGTTCATACCGCGCTTTCATTTGATCTGGTTGGTGAAGATGTGCTGGTTTCCGGGGCTGGTCCCATTGGTATTATGGCGGCGGCAGTGTGTAAACATGTTGGTGCGCGTCACGTTGTCATCACCGACGTTAACGAATATCGCCTTGAATTGGCCCGTAAAATGGGGGTTACCCGTGCAGTCAATGTTAGCAAGGAAAACCTGACAGATGTCATGGCAGAGTTAGGCATGACGGAAGGTTTTGATGTTGGTTTGGAAATGTCCGGTGCCCCGGCGGCGTTTCGTACCTTATTAGATACCATGAATCACGGTGGCCGTGTCGCACTGCTGGGCATTCCACCATCAGATATGGCAATCGATTGGAATCAGGTGATTTTCAAAGGCTTGTTTATTAAAGGTATTTATGGCCGTGAAATGTTTGAAACCTGGTACAAAATGGCGACATTGATTCAATCTGGTTTGGATCTAACCCCGATTATTACTCACCGCTTCTCTATTGACGACTTCCAGAAAGGCTTTGACACCATGCGTTCAGGGCAGTCTGGTAAAGTTATTCTGAGCTGGGATTAATCAATAAATTACCACTAAGATTAACAGGCGCTTGCAGTTTTTTGGGCGCCTGTTTTATTAGTCATTTTTTCGGATGATTTTTTATTCTGTTCTATCTTGAGATTTATCTCCAGCCAGTTTCTGGATATGTTGGCTCATGGTATTCACAACGGGGTTATCAACCAGCATGTTACTAATGACCGCCAGATAGTCTTGGCTGGTAACTGTGGTTGGCACCTCTTTTATTTCACACTGCTTGCCCCATTTACGGTGATTGTCGCCAACAGGGGTGCTACTTAACAGCATACTTGGGCTGACCAATTCAATATCAGCGGGAAGCGTTGACAGCATCTGTTGTAATGCGCGAATGGTTGTCGGATGAGGATGACCGATAGCAATAGCTGAACCATTCTTCCGAGCAACAGAAATTGCCCGGTTTAACTGATAGCGGGTTTCCGCTTCTGATTGCACATTATCAAGAAAAACATTGCGGCGAATAACGCGAACATGGGTGCCTTTTGCTGCCTTTGTTGCTTGAGTATTTCCAATCGTCACACTATCGAGAAAATAAAGCTCATAGTGGGACAGCGAGCGCATAACCTTCTGCATTCCCGGCAAGCTTGAAGTCATCGCGCTGCCCATATGGTTATTTATTCCTACCGCATAAGGGACCTTTTGTATTGCGCGCTGGATAATGCGATCAATCTCTTCACTGTTCATTGTTGGCTGGAGAGTATCTGGTTCTAACCGTTGTTTACTTAAAGGTGCCATTGGCAGGTGGATTAAAATCTCCCGTCCTTGTTTATGTGCTTTTTCAGCCATTTCCCCGCCGTGGGGAGAATCTGGCAGAATTGCGATAGAAACCGCAACAGGCATCTGCAATATTTTATTTTCGTTATGAGGACGATAGCCAAAATCATCAATAACAATTGCCAGACGGGCAGCGCTGGCTTGCAGGCTCAAGAGCAACAGGACGATAGTTCCAATGAATTTTGCAAACTTGGGTTGTCTCACCTGATCATCTCCCAAGCCAAGGTTGTGGGTTTACCGCTCTACCCTGACGGCGGATTTCAAAATACAGGGCGGGTTGTTCCTGACCGCCACTGTTACCGACCAGGGCGATGGGTTGCCCGGCACGAACTTGCTGGCCGACACTGACCAGAGCGCTCTGATTATAGCCATAAAGGCTCATATCACCTTTACCGTGCTCTATAACGACAACCAGCCCATAGCCTTGCAACCAGTCAGCCAACAGTACCCGTCCATCGGATATTGCTTTGACTTCAGTGCCTTCTGTGGCAGAAATCACCATGCCTTTCCAGCGCAGTTCACCTTGCAGTGCTTCACCAAACTCATGTATTACCCTGCCATGGACCGGCCAGATTGCCTGACCAGCCGGACGACCAAGGCCACCCGTCCGTGCCATTAATGCACGTTCATCTTCAGTGGGTTTATAGCTAGAGCCTTTTTTCTGCGCTTGTTTCTGTTTCGCCGCAATCTGAGCACGGACGCGGGCAGCTTCTCTGGCTTCCCGTTCCGCCCGTGCTTTCGCTTCTCGTTCTGCCTTGGCAATTTTATCTCGCAGGCGGGTTTCATTTTGTTTTAATTCAGCGAGACTTTTTTGATCTTTCTTCAGGGAAGACTCTAGTTCAGTCAGGGTTTTCTGCCGGGCGCTGCGGGCCACTTCCATCTGCTGCTTTTGTTGTTGTTGTTCCGTCAGAACTTGTTTCTGCTCTTTTTGTTTTTGCTGCTCAAGTTTTTTTTGTTCAGTCAAATCAACGGTAGTTTGCTCAAGCTTAACAATAGTATCCTGGCGGGCTTGATTAAGGTAACTATAGTAAGCGAGGATGCGCTCCCCCCTCTTGCCTTCCTCACCTCTGAACATGAGCTCGAGCCCTTGATGCTGCCCTTGACGAAAAGCGGCATCCAATTGACGTGCCAGCATATCCCGTTGCGCTGTTTGTTGTTTTGCCAGTTTCTTGATATTGGCATTAAGCGCGGTGATCTCTTTATTCAGCTTATTGAGCTGCGTTTGGGTACTGTGCAAAGAGAGGCCAACCTTAGAAATTGTATTTTCCTGATCTTTCAGTTGACTTAACAACGTACTGCGTTTTTGCTGCTGTTGTTGCACGTTCTTCTCTTTCTCTGCAATGTCTTGTTGAAGATTTTTAAGCTGATTTTTATTGTCGATAATCGGATTGGCAAAGGTATGAAAGCTGAAAACAGCGGACAGGAAAGCACAGAACAATAAGGCACGAATTTTATTCTGCCATGAGTTCTGATTGAACCGATCATTACGGCCAGGTATTTCCTTATTGTCTGTCATTTCTGTCAATATACCTTGCTATTATGTAGCATCAGATTATTTCATGTTGAACAATTGCTTACCAGATGGTCTGCTGATTTATTGCTGAAATTCCTGTATTCATTCAGTGTGACAGAGAATCTTCTGATCGTGTACTTAGCGCGTTCCATTTTCAGTGTATTTTTATTTTTTCTGGAAACTCTCCGCAAAATTTGCATTGAGCTTATGCTATTTGGCTGTAATTGACGCAACACAAAGGTATACTCTGGAGCCTTAGATATTTGTTAATAACCAACGGGAGTTTTTGCCCCCATGCTGCAAGAAATCATGCAATTTATTAATCAGCATATGACCTTAAGCCTCATCTGGATTGCGCTGCTGGCTGCTGTTATTGTGACGACGATGAAAAGTCTCTTCTCTAAAACTGAAGAGATAACGCGGGCACAAGCGATTAATCTGATCAATAAAGAAGAAGCCATCGTCGTGGATTTACGTTCTCGTGAAGATTTCCGCAAAGGGCATATCATTGGTTCAATAAACCTAACTCCATCTGAAATTAAAGACAACAATCTGGCTGAGTTGGAAAAACATAAAAAGCAGCCGGTGATTGTTGTTTCAGCGAATGGTACTGAATCCCGTACTCCGGCTGAGAATCTTCTCCGTGCTGGTTTTGAGCACGTATGTTCCCTAAAAGAAGGTTTGGCGGGTTGGACAGGTGAAAACTTGCCATTGGCGCGTGGTAAAAAGTAATCATTTTGGGTGTGAGTGGCGACACTCACATAAAAAATTTAATAAGGACATCTAAAGGTAACAATTATTATGTCAGAACAAAACAATACAGAAATGGCTTTCCAGATCCAACGTATCTACACCAAAGATATCTCTTTTGAAGCACCAAATGCACCGCAGGTGTTCCAACAGGAATGGCAGCCGGAAGTAAAGCTCGATCTGGATACGGCTTCCAGTGAGTTGGCACAGGGGGTTTATGAAGTTGTTCTGCGTGTAACTGTGACAGCTGTGCTGGGCGAAGAGACGGCATTCCTGTGTGAAATACAGCAAGGTGGTATTTTCTCTATTGAAGGCATCGAAGGAACTCAACTGGCTCATTGCTTGGGTGCATATTGCCCGAATATCCTGTTCCCATATGCCCGTGAATGCATCACCAGTTTGGTGAGCCGTGGTACTTTCCCGCAACTCAACCTGGCTCCGGTAAACTTTGATGCTCTGTTCATGAACTACCTGCAACAGCAAGCAGAGCAGTCTGAGAATGGTGAACAAGCTCAACAGGAAGCTTAATGAATAGTACTGTTTCGATGACAGTTATCGGTGCCGGTTCATACGGCACCGCATTAGCCATCACGTTGGCACGTAATGGTCATGATGTTGTGCTTTGGGGGCATGACTCAGAGCATATTCAGGCATTGCAACAAGCACGTTGTAATCAGAAATTTCTGCCGGATGTCTCCTTCCCTAACAGTTTATTGCTTGAAACCGACCTGACAAAAGCACTCACAGCAAGCCGTGACATTCTTGTTGTGGTTCCCAGTCACGTGTTTGGTGAGGTATTAAAGCAGATAAAACCCTATTTGCGGTCTGATGCGCGAATCGTCTGGGCAACTAAAGGCTTGGAAGCGGATACTGGCCGGTTATTGCAGGACGTGGCCCGTGAGATATTAGGCGATAAAATACCGTTAGCGGTGCTTTCTGGCCCAACCTTTGCGAAAGAATTAGCGGCGGGTTTACCTACAGCGATAGCGATTTCAGCGACTGAATCTGCTTTTAGTGATGAACTTCAGCAACTATTCCACTGTGGCAAAAGTTTCCGTGTTTATAAAAATCCTGATTTTATTGGCGTTCAACTTGGTGGTGCTGTAAAAAACGTGATTGCTATAGGTGCGGGGATATCTGATGGCATGGGGTTTGGCGCTAATGCTCGTACTGCATTGATTACCCGTGGATTAACAGAAATGAGTCGCCTGGGTACCGCGCTTGGCGCTGATCCGTCAACCTTTATGGGCATGGCGGGATTGGGCGATTTGGTCTTAACTTGTACAGATAACCAATCACGTAACCGTCGCTTTGGCATGATGCTGGGGCAGGGAATTAGCGTTGAAGAAGCCCAGAGCCAGATTGGACAAGTTGTTGAAGGTTACCGCAATACCAAAGAAGTGCGCGCATTGGCCGAACGTGCCGGTGTTGAAATGCCGATTGCAGAACAAATCTATCAAATACTGTATTGCAATAAAAATGTGATAGAAGCTGCTCAAGCATTGCTAGGAAGAGCCAGAAAGGACGAGAGCGATAATGTACGCTCTTGAATCAGAAAAAATCTAATAATAAAGATGGGTTCTAACTGTGAGAGTAAAAAATATGTCGCTGGAAGAATTGGACGAAGTTTGGAAAAACATAAGAACAGAGGCGAAAGCACTGGCTGAATGTGAACCGATGTTAGCCAGTTTTTTTCATGCGACATTACTCAAGCATGAAAATTTGGGTAGTGCTCTAAGTTATATGCTGGCGAATAAACTGGCTACGCCGATTATGCCGGCTATTGCCGTCAGGGAGATCGTAGAAGAGGCTTATAGCTCGGACCAGAAAATGATAGTCTCTGCTGCCCGCGACATTATAGCGGTGCGTTTACGTGATCCTGCGGTAGATAAATACTCAACGCCTCTGCTTTACCTCAAAGGATTCCATGCCTTGCAAGCTTATCGTATTGCCCATTGGATATGGGGCGAAGGGCGTAAGGCACTGGCTATTTACCTGCAAAACCAAATCTCGATGTCTTTTAGTGTTGATATTCACCCGGCAGCCAAGATTGGATGTGGCATCATGCTTGACCACGCTACCGGTATTGTGATTGGTGAAACGGCGGTGGTGGAGAATGACGTTTCTATCCTGCAATCCGTCACCCTTGGTGGTACAGGTAAAACCGGGGGTGATCGTCATCCGAAAGTCAGGGAAGGGGTGATGATTGGAGCGGGTTCGACAATACTGGGTAATATCGAAATTGGCCGTGGGGCAAAAATTGGCGCAGGCTCAGTGGTCCTTCGTTCGGTTCCACCACACACAACAGCTGCTGGCGTGCCTGCCCGCATTGTCGGAAAACCTGAAAGCGAAAAACCATCATTGGATATGAACCAGCATTTTAATGGTATCAATAATGGCTTTGAGTATGGTGATGGGATTTGATTTGTGAACAACTGTGTTTGAAAAATATTGTTCACAAAACTGAATACTCAAAAATGCCGTGTCTTTTAATTGATTAGATGCACGGCATCAACTTTAGTCAATGGCAATTACTCTTTCAATAAAGCACCTGAATAACCCAATTGCCGCCAGGCTTCAAAAACCACAACAGCAACTGAATTAGAAAGATTCATACTCCGGCTGTCTGCTAGCATTGGAATACGGATCTTTTGTTGGGGTGGCATATTATCCAGAACATAAGGTGGTAACCCTCGGGTTTCCGGCCCGAACATCAAATAATCCCCATCCTGATAACTTACCGCACTGTGTGCTGGCGTTCCTTTCGTGGTGAGTGCAAACAGCCGGGCAGAAGATACTCCTGTTAGCCCTTCATTCTCCAAAAAAGCATAATAATCATGATGCTGTTTGATATTGGCAAACTCATGATAATCCAGTCCGGCCCGACGCAGCCTTTTATCATCCCAGGTAAAACCCAAAGGCTGGATCAGATGCAATTGAAAGCCAGTATTGGCACAAAGACGAATAATATTACCGGTATTAGGTGGGATTTCAGGTTCAAATAAAACGATATTTAGCATATGCCCCCCAGAAACGAGGGGCACAGATTAGCAGAAATTGAGTAGGGATGCAGGAGGATTTCATCTCTGGTTTATCGGTTGGAAAATCTTCCAAAAATTGCTCATCACTCGGATACATTCATTTGCTTGTGGCTACAATATGGCTATTATATAGACAAACATTGAGGGAGGTTTCTTATGGCTGATACCGTTGTACGTGCCCGTGTTAATCCTAAATCCAAAGCGGCGGCGATGGCTAATGCGAAAGCGATGGGGCTGAATCTTTCCACTATAATTCGTATGGTGGTTAATCGTCTGGCTGTTGAGCCAGAATTGCCTGCTGAGTTGTTGCAGCTTAATCAGGAGACATTACAGGCTATTCGAGATCTGGAAAATGGCGTAGGTGTTCACCGAGTTGATACGATAGATGAACTAAAGCGTGATCTTAGATGGTAAATAAAGCTCAATTGAAAACCATTGAGCTTTTACAGACTGGTGAACCTTTACCAGAGCGTTACCGTGAACATTCATTAGCAGGCCAATATATTGGCTACCTTGAATGCCACGGAGCGCCAGATATTTTGCTTATTTATCAGCGTACAAATACTGAATTGAAACTATATCGAGTAGGTAGCATTCAGATTTATTCTGAATCTTACTTCCTTTGAGGTTCCAAACAGAATAAACATACACCTTAATGAGAGCGAAAACCATTGGGGTTATTCTTCTGCCAGTTCCAGCTATCGCGCATCATATCGTCAATATTGCGTGTTGCTTTCCAGCCGAGAATCTCATAGGCTCTGGATGGATCAGACCAACATTCAGCAATATCTCCAGGGCGTCTATCTGTAATTTTATGTGCAATCTCTTTACCTGCGGCTTTCTCAAAAGCATGAAGTAGTTCAAGTACAGAGTAACCAACCCCAGTTCCTAAATTGAAAACTTCATAGGATTGCTGTTTATCCAAATAGTCAATGGCGGCAATATGGCCTTCAGCCAAATCCATCACATGAATATAGTCACGAACACCGGTACCGTCTTTAGTTGGATAATCGTTGCCATAAATGGATAAACATTCCAGACGACCAATAGCAACCTGGGTGATATAAGGTAACAAATTATTAGGAATACCATTAGGATCTTCGCCAATCAAACCTGATGGGTGTGCACCGACGGGATTGAAATATCTCAGGCTAGTGATTTTGAAATCTGGTTCAGATGCTGCAAAATCTTCTAGAATCTGCTCAACTATTAGTTTTGAGGTGCCGTAAGGGTTAGTCGTACCACCCACTTTGGCATTTTCAGTTAGTGGGACAAACTCAGGATCACCATAAACCGTTGCGGACGAACTGAAAATCAGTTGATGTACACTATTGGCATGCATCGCCTGTAACAGAACTAAAGTGCCTGTAACATTGTTCTGATAATACTCAAGTGGCGTTCTGGTGGATTCACCAACGGCTTTTAAGCCCGCGAAATGAATTACAGATTCTATTTTGTTTTCTTGGAAGATTTGATTCAGTAAATCTAAATCAAGTACATCACCTTGATAGAATTTCACGGATTTACCAGTGAGTTTTTCAACACGGCTAAGTGATTCTGGTGATGAATTGCAGAGATTATCGATAACAGTAACGTCAAATCCTCTTTCCAGAAGCGTTAATACTGTGTGTGAGCCGATATAGCCGGCTCCGCCGGTGATTAATATGGTCATTATTTCTACTTAACTTGTTACAGTTGTATTTATCCTGTTAGTACAAGACGTTCTTCTGGGCATTGGTGTATGGATAGGTGGTGGTTAGAAATCCTCCTTTCCCCAACAACGGGTCAGGCGGCTTTCTCCACCTTGCGGACGGAATGCGGCAGTGTAACAGCTGATTCAGTACCGCCACTCCTATGGCACCTTCTGTTTTTTGCGCCGCAAAACTCCGTGTATACAGGCGCGGGCCAATCAGCGTCTTATAACATGCTATTATGGTCTCGACCAGTGCCCGCTTGCCATACCAGCCGCCCCTGTTCCCAGATACATGCCAGGTGCCGGTTTCTCTGGATGGGTCTGTGCTGTCGGGGACTGCCGTTGACCGCGGAGGGATAACTACCCGTATCTGGCTGTCGCGTTGTGCGATTTCCGCCTACGGGTGCCCCATCATAGGCACCATCCACCGTCACCTGGGCTATTGGTGCCTCAACCTGGTCGGACAGGGGCGCAACTTGTGACGGGTCATCCACATTCTGCTCTGTCAGCGTATGTGCCACTACGGAAAACGTCGTGGTATCGACCGACAGATGCAGCTTATGCCAGC
Organism: Photorhabdus sp. RM323S; assembly: GCF_042879375.1. Lineage (NCBI taxonomy): Bacteria > Pseudomonadati > Pseudomonadota > Gammaproteobacteria > Enterobacterales > Morganellaceae > Photorhabdus > Photorhabdus sp. RM323S. The sequence continues at coordinate 71,270 of NZ_JBHFKZ010000002.1, read as the reverse complement.
CCCGTCGGGACTTTGCTTTGTGCTTGTCTGCAGCCACTGACCTGAAGCCCTGTGTTGTCAATGAGGATGTCTAACGGCCCTTCAGGCATAAACATTGGCTGTGGGGTAACGACATCGCCTGCCGGCTGACGATAATGTGATCAGGAATGACTAGTGCCAGTAACATCAGCGAGAAAACCGAAGCCATCAGACCTTCTGCCTAGCATGGTACGCGCTGTGGCAGCCCAGTGTTGAATCGCTTCCGGGGTTATCTAGGGCGTCATGCTCCCTCGTTGCTTAAGTCCGGTTTCATATTCAGCCCAGCTGGTAATGGTGTATCGGGCTTTAGGGATTATGATGTCGGTGTTTGGCGTTGTGTTTATGTGGCATCTAGCCTCCTGAAAGGAGGACTTTGCCATATCTTAGCCATCCATGCACTAACGTCCTTAATATGTAGAAATTTTCTGGCATTATCATTATAGAAATGAAAAACCTGAATCAACATATTCAAAATCATTGGATAAAGCTACCGCACTAGGTTATTGGCTCACAGAACGCTTGTAATATTCAGTAATCTTATCTATTGTACTGATTTTAAAATACTTTTATTTGTCTTAACAAAAAGTAACGGGGGATAAGATTTCCTGATTACCATCGAATCTCAGCTAGCTTGAGTAAATACTCAGGTATAGGTGCTGCCCGGATACATGAATAAATAAGCTGTTCGAATGTTTTTTTAAGGTTAAAGCGCCAATTAAACTTGAAACAGAATTCGGCAAGATAACGAGGTAAATACTTTTTGCTAATCGAATGATATGTTCCGTGTATCGAATTTTTTGCATTACTAATCATTGTGTTAACCCACTGAAAATAAGGAAGCTTAACACTCTGCGCTCCACCGCCGGTGACGAGGGACAAATGGAAAGTCCCGGCTTGCTCAATCCCCCGAAAGCAAGCTAGTCCATCTGAAATAACAAGGGATTTTGGTTTAAGATGCACTTTAGCCCAACGGGTAAGTTCCTCGGTCTTAAACCCTTTCACAACGCTGAAACGCATGAACATAGGGTGGCCCTTTTCATTCATTGAAACCGCCGCAACGAAAGGGCATTTCCCTTTTGCCCCTCGCCCTCGGGGGCCATGCTGAGCCCCTCCCCAATATGCGTCGTCAAGCTGAATAAACCCGCCGAGAGGCTTTTCGTCATCCCGTTCTTTTCATCGCTTTCATTAGCTTGTGTTTCATACGCCATACAGCGTTGTAGGAAATGCCCAGTTGACGTGACAATTCAAGTGCAGAAATCCCATTTTTCTCCTGAGTCATGAGATAAATCGCCAAAAACCACACAGTTAAAGGTGATTTTGACGCAGAAAACAATGTGCCGGCCGTCAAAGATGTCTGATGATGGCATTGATTGCACTGATAAAGGAGACGAGATTTTAACTGGCAATACTTATCATGCCCACAATGAGGGCAGTGATACCCCGTAGGCCAGCACATATCGAACACCTGTTTCTGGCATTGTTCTTCATGACCATATAATGAAATAAACTCATGAATAGAAATGCCTTTTTGGAATTGAATCTGATTTTCAGCCATTTTCATTTACCTCACCACAGACTTATTTTAAGTATACGCCTATGGGAGCTGAATTTAAGTGATAATCAGGTTTCATTATGAATAATAAATCATGTGTATAAATATTAATTGTGAAATATATGTATAAGATTAAGAATTTCAGTGGTTTTTTCTTCCATTAATTTAGTATTATTTTTTGATTCAACGTTTAGTCTCACGACAGACTCTGTATTGGAGCTACGTAAATTAAAGCGCCAGAATTCAAATTCCATACTGATACCATCAATATAATTAATATACAAAGCTTTATTTTTAAAATATTCGTATATGTGTTGAATGAATTTTTGAGGATCATCTAAGGTTAAATTTATTTCACCTGAAGATGGGTAGGCATAAATATTTTTTTTAACTGCTTCAAATAGTTTTATATTTTTAGTACTCAAAAGTTCAATGATCAATAACCAAGGTATCATCCCTGAATCACAGTAGGCAAAATCACGAAAATAGTGATGAGCACTCATTTCACCGCCATAAATAGCGTTTTCTTCTCTCATTCGTTCTTTAATAAAGGCATGACCTGTTTTGGACATAATTGGTATGCCTGATGCCTGTGTTACTATATCTATTGTATTCCAAAATAAACGGGGGTCATGAATTATTTTAGCACCTTGCTCTTTTTGTAAAAAAGCCTCTGCAAGCATGCCTACAATATAGTAACCTTCAATAAATTGGCCTTGTTCATCAAAAAGAAAACACCGATCAAAATCTCCATCCCAAGCGATACCTATGTCTGCATTGTACTTTAGAACAGCATCTGATGTAACTTTACGATTTTCTACTAACAAAGGATTGGGAATACCATTTGGAAAATTTCCATCAGGAATATGCTGAATTTTAATAAACTCAACAGGAATACTAAACTCACGAAAGCGTTTCTCTATTTCATCAATAACATGCCCAGCAGCTCCATTACCTGAATTAACAACTAGCCGCATTGGTTTGATGTTTCTGAGCGTAATATAAGACATTAAATGATCGATATATGCATTTAATGTCGATAATTTCTTGTATGAGCCGCGATTAGATATAGGAGAAAATGAATTGCTCTCGGCGATTTTTTGTATTTCGCGTAATCCAGTGTCACCACTAATTGGTTTAGCATTTTGCCGTACAAGTTTCATTCCATTGTAATTAATTGGATTATGGCTAGCTGTGACCTCTATTCCTCCGTCAACATCTAGATATTGAGTAGCGAAATAGACCTCTTCTGTTCCAGTCATACCAAGGTCAATAACATCACAACCACTATCTAGCAACCCATTAGTTAAAGCAGATTTTAATTCTTCTGAAGTTAAACGAACATCTGCACCTACAACAATTGATTTTGGACTAAAATATTCGCAATAGGCTCGACCAATTCGATACGCAATGTCAATATTTAACTCATTGCCTAACTGGCCACGAACATCATAAGCTTTAAAACATGTGAGGCGTTCCATCGTTATCATTTATCCTTGAGTTTATTTTCTATACGAATCACATCATCTTCAGACAAGTAAGCTCCTGAATGTACTTCGATTAACTCTAATGGAATTTTTCCAGGGTTTTCGATGGAGTGTGGTACACCAATTGGAATGTATGTGGACTCGTTCTCAGTCAATAAATAACTTTCGCTACCATTGAATACTTTCGCGGTACCTTTGACGACGATCCAATGTTCTGCCCTATGATAATGTATTTGTGTTGTAATATGTTTATTTGGTTTGACGATGATATGTTTTACATGGAACCTATCGCCTCGAGCAATCTCATCATGTGAACCCCATGGTCGTAAAACTTCCCTATGTTGTAGATACTCATCTCTATTTAGTTTTTTTAATTGATGAACAATTTTTTTTATATCCTGTACCTTGTTTTTTTGAGCTACAAGAACAGCATCTTTTGTTTCTACAATAACAAGGTTATTTACACCAACTGTAGCAATAAGTTTGTTTTGCGAATATATATAGCTATCAATTGTTGATTCGGCAAGAACATCTCCAAAAATAACATTACCATCTTTATTCTTAGTTGATACGTTCCATAGTGCTTCAAAAGAACCAACATCATTCCAACCTGCATCCATAGGTACGACAACTGTATGCTTAGTTTTTTCCATGACTGAATAGTCAATTGAACTTTCAGGACATTTACTGAATGACTCTGGGTTTATTCTAATAAAGTCTAAATCAAGTATTGAATTAGCTAAGGCATCATCGCAGTGTTTATATATATCCGGCTGATAATTCTTTAATTCTTTCAAATAACTTTCAGCTTTAAATAAAAACATGCCGCTATTCCAATAATAATTATCAGTGGCCAAGTATTCTTTGGCCTTATCAATATTAGGCTTTTCGACAAAGGCATCCACAGTGAAAATATTTTCGGAAATAGCTGCTCCTTTTTTTATGTACCCATAACCTATTTCAGGGCTGGTTGGAACAATACCAAAAGTTACTAATTTTTCTTCGCTGGCAGCAATAATCGCATTTTCGATAGCATTAATAAAAGCTTGTTCATTTGTAATAACATGGTCAGCCGCTAATATAAGTAAAAAAGGGTCATCATATTCTTGAATAGCTTTTAGAGCGGCTAATGTGATGGCTGGGGCAGTATTCCGCCCTTGAGGCTCTAATATAATACCATTGTGAGAACTATTGCATTGCCTCAATTGTTCAGCAACTATAAAACGGTGAGCTTCATTACATATAAAGAGGGGATTTCGACAAGTTAATTGACTGAGTCTAGCCACAGTCTCTTGCAACATAGTATTTTTACTAGTTAAATTAATGAATTGCTTAGGATACAACTCGCGGGATAGAGGCCATAATCTACTACCGGAGCCACCAGCTAATATAACAGGAATAATATTTTTCATACAAACCCTACGGCTGATTAATTTTTATTCACTATATTGTGATAAAGTGAATTAATTGATTTTGTCATAATAGGAAGTGAGAATAATTTGACATATCGTTCTTTAGCTCCCTTGCCTAAAGAGGTTAATAAATTATCATCATGTAAAATTGTATTAATCGTTTCTACTAAGGCAGAAGAGTCTTGAGGAGGACAAACTAAACCACTATGCATGTTTAAATTTACCCATGGTACCCCGCTGCCGATAATGTTAGTAGATACAACAGGGATACCAAGTGACATTGCTTCTAGCTGGGCAACACCGAAGGCCTCTGACTTCTCAATGGAAGGAAAGCAAAATATATCAGCAGCATAATAGTAACTGGCCAAGTCATCATCAGAAACACGACCAATAAGGAAAACTTTATTTTCTAAATTGAGGTCAGATATAAGATTATTATATTTAGGGGTATCAGGACCTATACCACCAATTAATATGACTGTTTCATCTGATATTTTAGGTGCCGCATGCAATAAAAACTCGAAGCCTTTATAATAAACATGTCTGCCTAGTGTAAAAATTATTTTTTTATTTCTATATTTTTCCTTGATGGTAAGAACTAAATCATCATTAACTTTATCTTCTAAAGAGTTTATGCCAATAGGAATGATGTCGCATTTATCCTTAAAGCCGTTTAATTGCTCAGAAGATTTTAAATAAGACTCGGATGTTACTATTATTTTATCTGCTCTAGATAGTAGCCAATTAAGTAGAGGTGTGTAAAGCAATAAGGATTTTTTTTGTTTAATAATGTCACTGTGCCAATGTATAATTAATTTTGGCATCTTAATTTTACGCGCGAATAAAAATGAAACAAAAACAGCTAAATTAGCTAATGGATTAGGTAGATGTATATGTATTATATCACAGCACCTATACTTAAACATATTGTAAATATATCCAGGTGAGATGGATGTAGAGAATAAAGAGAAAACTTCTTTGGAGCGTATTATTTTTATTCCATTTATCACTTCATGCTTAGGTAATTTTTGTGAGTCACTAGCAATTACTATTACTTCATTATTATCAACTTCAATATTTTCCGAAATATCAGATACAACGGATTCAATTCCCCCTGAATAGGGTTTGTAGTATTTACTGAGCTGTATTATTTTCATGGGGCTGAAGTTCACTTTTATTAAAGAATTTGTTTTTTATTGCGTTTGTTATATTAAGGATGTTTTCTTGGGATATACAGTAATTACTATGTATAGGGTCGGATATTAAACCCAAAAAAGAATTTCCTCTAATATTAGCTATTAGTTGATATTTTGAATAAGTAGCAGGGATATGTAAAATGTTACTTTTTTCTAAAATAGAAACATTAGGGTAACCAAGTAATACAGTGTTTCTCTCGGTAATTATTTTTTTGTCTGCAAGTATAGACTCTATACCAACAGTACCTGTAACAGTATATACTGTATTTATTTGGTTAAATATTTCATCCATATTAACTGAATGGGATAAACAAACCACATTATTTAATTGATCAATGGTTTCTAATAGCTTGTTATTTATTTCATATTTTGATTTTGGGTTTGGTTTTATGACAATAATGTTGTCTTTAGGGATGGCGTCAGATAGTCGTTTCAAATTTTCGGCTTGATCATTGAACGGATATCCCCATACATCAATATTGGATTCAGGTTGCATTTGTAATGGGTATAAAACAACATTACTCCAATCTTCAATTTTATTCTTATCGACTGCGTAATTCGATTCCCAAATCTCGATGTTTTTCCTTAATAGCTTGTTTAGTTTTATTTTTTTTATGGGTGATGGAGTGTTGTATTTCTCACCATAAATCCATGACAGTAAAGATGTAAGGTTATTTAATAACAATTTTAATTTAAAAGATAGGTAATTTAACCCCGTTGGTTTTTTCATATAATCAGGGACATGCTTTCTTTCAGAAATTGATTCAGTTAGTTTTATATCATATTCTTGAACATCAAATTTTTTGTTATTATATGGAATTAAAGTTCCATTTTTATAAAAAGAAAAATGACCAACAGGATAACGCGAAGATGACGGCGTAATAAATAGAATATTCAATTCATTACATATCTTGGCTGTAATTAATTCATGAAATAATGTGCACTCAGAGAAAATTATAGATGGCCTTAATTTAATTAGATGCTCTTTTATTTTCTCATAGTAATAATTATAATGTAAACCTCCGTTATTATATAAATAGTTCCCTCTATCCATTTTATAAATGTCTTCTAAGATAACTTTCCTATCGCTAGATAGATTGTTTTTTTTTGGGAAAGGAATGTATAAATCAATACCTTTGGGTCTTTTGAATAGTTTATTTTGGATAATCCAAGATATTTTGGTATTAGGGAAATCGGATTTAAGGCTATTTGCTATTTTAGACCATAAGAATGTTTTATAACGGTTCTCGATAAAAACTATATTCAAAATTCCACCTCAATTAATTTTTTCTACAAAATAATTTTCTGTAAAGAAATATAGGAAGAATGCTAGTTAGCATCATCCAACATAGGGACAATATCATTGATATAAAAACTATATCAATTGGCTTTAATTCTAGTGCGAACGATGAATGCATTAGCTCTAGAAAATAGAAACTGAGAACATAAACAAGCAATGCAGTGATATGTGATTTGAAAATAATTTTATCTAGATTTATAGAGTATAGGACATAATGAGCCATTAGGGATATAGTATAAAAAATAACTATAAAGTATATATAATTCACTAGTGAATAATTTTCTATAAAAATTTCGTTACCAGTTATTGATACTACATACTCACTGATAAAGAATATACCTATGTTGATAACTAAACTCATAGCTAGAGTGCTAAAAATTAATTTTTTCAACGTTAAACCAAATTGTTGAAATTTATTTTGATTGAAAAATTTTAGCAACCGCTGATAATAAAATGAGAATAGCAAAGGTTCCAAAAAGCCAAGTATGCTCATTGTTAGTGTTATATAAAAAACATATATCCCAACAGTTTCATCATCAGAGATGGATTTGAGTAAAAATCGATCAAGAAAAAATATTAGCTTGAAGGATATGCCAGCAAAAAAAATTGGTAAAGCAGAGGTAACACCTTTGATTATATGTGATTTCAGTACTAGGCTAGGTTTAAATTTAATTTCATTATTTAAATGACTTATCGATATTAATAATGACAAGGTAATTCCAAATAACCAAAAATAAAATAGCAATATGACATCTTTATAATCTGTTAAATATAAAAAGGCAGCGTATAAAATAGCCCAAAAACCCGACCTAATGAAAAGTAATACGCTAACAACTTTCTGTTTTTCATTATAAATCAAATAGCGAGATACTTCTTGATTTATATGTTCAATTACTAGTACCAAAAATAATAATATCAAATATCTTATAGGAAGATATTCTAGACCACAAAAAACAGCAATAAAAATAAAGGATACTAAATAAAGCACTAGGTATAATGCCATTTGATTTGTAATTATAAGACAAGTGTTTTTTCCTTGACTTAATTGCCTTTGAGCAAATGTATAGTAATCTAGGCCTACAAATAATATTGCGATATTTATAAATGAAGTAGCAAGGCCATATATACCAACATCACTAGTAGACAAGAGTCTTGCAATAACAAATAGTAATATAAATTTGCAACCAATAGATGCCGCTCGTAAGAGTAAGATAATTAATTTATCCATTGGATTTTATTTTAGTTATAGATATTAAATATATGATATAGGTCATCACTATTTGAATTAGCCCCATACCTCCATATAGATAATTTTCAATTGGTGAAAGTATAAGTATTATTAGGAGCATAAAATTAATAACTCCTATTTTTTTTGATAAGATGATAGATAATGAGTTAAATGAAAAAATAAGAATAAAAATAAGAATTCCAATACTAATACCAAAATCATAAAATAGTGAACCAAAAATTGTTTGATATACACCAGCTCGAATATTCTCGGATAGGATCAAATCATTGTAATAGCCTTTATCACAAAGTCCTGCAGTACAAAACTCTGAGATTAAATATATAGGGCCATTTGAACCAAAGGAATATTCATGTGATAAAAGGTATACTAGTTCACCAATGGAGTGTGCCAGATAATGAGTCAGAAATATTAAGGGGTATAAAAAACTAGCATAATGGTTCAAAAATTTTAGGGTCGTTTCATTTATCCCTACAACTTGCGTTGATATAGTATTTTGAAGATGGATTTGCCAAGAAAAAATGCCATTTAGCCTAGTTGTGGTTGTATAATCAAAAATTATTAAAAATCCTATTATCAAGAAAAGTAACGTAAGAAAAGTTTTTCCATTAAACTTATATTGTTTTTTTCTTGTTAGTAAGTATATTAATATTAGAAATATAGGGACATTTCTAGTACCTACAAAGATAAAATCTATAAGCAAAAATGCGATAATAGTAACATTGCATAGTAAGTAAAATTTTTTCTGTAAGACTTCCTTATTAGCAAAGAAATATAGAATTGTAGCTGGGTAGAATAGGATGCTTAAATAACTGTACCAACCACCTTTCCCCGCAATTTCAGAGTTTCTTGATAATGTGAGCCCACCTTGTAGCCATTCTTGAATATAATCGTACCTGCTTATTAGTTTTCCTAATGCGCCAAGAACTAAAAAGAAGAGTAATTTATTAGCGTTTATATTAAATAATGACAAAGTCATTGATGATTTTTTAATAATGAAAAAATTTAAAAATATAAAAATATAAAGTAGTAAAGAGGTTAACATTACACTAGATGTTGGTGCTGTAGTAAATAATATTAAGTGTATTATTTGAATTAAAAATAGCAAAATAGCAAAATAATACATTCTATTTACAATGATTTTTCCGTTATTCATCATAATAAAACTTTCTCGATAATAGTTTCACCCGCATTTCTTTTTCTTTTTCATAGACTACGAGATGTTCATCTCTATTAAATTTTTGAATAATATTGATTATTTCAGACTCACTTTTTGCAAATTTTATAGATTGAAAATCGAATATTTCCTTGATACTGGATGGAGATTCTTGAAGAATATTATTATCATGTTCGGTGTCAGAAAAAATAGGAATTATAATTAAAGATCTTGATAGTAATGACTCATAGAATGAAAGAGAGTTGAAAGCTACGACAATGTCATTATTTACTAAATAGTCAACAACATCACCGTCAACAAAATTTAAATTTTTAGATAATTCCCCCATTCTTTTCTTGTATTTTTTTGCAACGGTTAGATTTTTGTACTTTACAGTAATATCATACTCATAACTAATCGCGGATAAACTTATTAAAATACTACTGAAAGTTAATGGGGCTAAATAATCATAATCAGGAAAAGCAAGATATAGTACCTTCGTTTTCCCTGTCGTTTTTATCAATTGCTGCTTGAAACGGTTAGAGATATTCCTTAAACGAGGCATTACTATAGGAGTTGGCAATGCAGGGGGAGGGGTAAACTCCTTTAAAATATCATAGGCGGGGGGGCCGTAAACGAATAAATGATCAAACAAAATAGGATTTTTGATACTACGATAAATCTTTTCACTAACAGATTTCACATATTCAATTGTATAATTTTCATGAAAGTATGCACTATAGCTGATATTACTACTAGGGCTAGCTGTTGAATGAAACATGCAAACCTCAAAGTAATCTACTCCTCCAAAAATTACATTTATTTTCTTATTATATTGGGCTAATTTTTTCTCCCAAATATAAATTATTTTGCTTAGAGTATTATTTACATATTTTCTATGCTCTAAACAAATAATTTGTTCTAGACATAAATCAGAAACTAACTGTTTAAATAAAATACGCAAAATATTAGAGTTAACTATGACTGACTGGCCTTGGTCTGTTTTTATAAAATAGCGAATATCGTGCTTAAATGTTCCACGTGAAAAATAAATATTTATATCTTCATTTTTATTTGCTTCTTTAAATATAATATCCAAGTATTCTTTAAATATTTTTTCAATAAGTTTCTTTTTGAGCATCTGATATACCAATTTATCTTTTATGTTTTTTATTTAATATTAATTCTGGGTTTTTTTCTCTTTTTATCTTAGAGTATTTATTGCATACTTGCTCATACGAAGAAGGTATAAATCGCAGTGGTTGGCAAACATACAAACCAGAATTTTTTAAGGATGTTGAAACAGTTGAATGAGCTCCAACATTAATAGAATTATGAATTTCTACGCTAGGCATTATGACACTTGCAGAACCAATATATACGTTGTTACCAATTCGGATAGAGCCATCTACCCTTGCTCTGTCCGAATTATATGGGTGGTGTACATAACCATGAGTCCACAATTGAGATGCTTCTCCCCCTATCACTGTATTATCACCAATAATAATTGGTCTTGTACAATCCAACAAATGTCTTGATGTTACTTTAGAGTTTTTTCCGATTCTTAAAATCGAGTGACCCCACGAGATTGGATCTGGAGCCCTTCTAATCTTGTTTATATTTCCGATACAAGCTTTCTCGTTCATATAAACATAAAAAGGGCCCTTAATATAATTTAGTTTCAATATAGAGGCTTTCTTTTTGAGTTTAAGGCCTTTTACTGAAATAAAATTAAAACTTCCAATAAAAGAATTCTCTTCTATGTCTATATGTTTGCTTAAAATAAAAGAAAAACCAACTTTTGCAGTTCTATGTATATTGCATCCAAAGATGGATAAAATTTTATTTTTTAACCTTATAGGGGGGAATAATAAAAAAATGAATGCATTAAGTAAAATCATAATTATTTTCTTTTGGTTATTAAGCAACGTTAATATTAATTAATAATATCAAACTTAAGTGCTGTTCCTGCCTTTATATCGATATTTGCATGTTTACCTAAGACATCTTCATAATATTTTGGTGGTAAACCGAAACCAGGACGAATGCTCTTTATGTTTTCTGGTGTTAATTTTTCACCTTTTGTAATGTCTCTTACTGCGTATAAAGAGCGTCTAAATTTAACATTGCCTTTTTCAGATTCAGTTTTTTCATAGTTAACATTACCTAATGATAACCATGCTGTTTTTGTGTCTTTACATAGTAATTGTAGTTCTTTAGGTTCAAGCGAGAAACTATCATCAGCTCCACCACCATTTCGATCTAAAGTAACGTGCTTTTCGATCAAGCATGCACCTAATGCAACGGAAGCGACAGCTGTTGCATTATCAATTGTATGGTCTGACAAACCTGACAATACATTGAATTTTCTTGATATATCACTAATTGTTCTTAAATTATACTGATCTGCAGGCGCTGGATAACCACTTACACAATGTAAAACAATTAATTCTTCGCACCCATTCTCTCTTGCTGTGTTTATTGCTTCTAAAATTTCATCTTCATTCGCCATACCTGTTGATATGATCATGGGTTTTTTGGTTTGAGCAATTCTTTTAATTAAAGGTAGATCTACAATTTCAAAAGATGCAACTTTATATGCTGGTGCATTCAATTCCTCTAAAAAATCAATTGCAGTAAAGTCAAAGGGAGAACTAAAGATAGTAATACCTAGTTCTTCTGCTTTTTTGAATAGTGGAATGTGCCATTCCCAAGGCATATATGCGCTTTTATATAATTGATAGAGTGTTTGTCCATCCCATAAACCTCCATTAATTTGAAACTCATCTGAATCACAATTCATGGTGATTGTATCTGGAGTATATGTTTGTAATTTAATTGCATCGGCTCCAGCCTCTTTAGCTAAAGTCATTATTTTAATGGCTCTATTTATATCCCCATTGTGATTAGCGGAAAGTTCAGCGATAATATATGGTGGCTCGTTAGGTCCGATTTTACGTCCATTAATAGTAATATAAGATTTCATAATTTTCACTTAATAATAGGGGGTCTTAAAAATTTGTTTTCCGAAATTCTTAAATAATTGGATTTTTCAAACAGCTTCTGCGAGGCTATGTTCTCAGGCTTCACTACAGCATGAATAAAAATATTAGGATGAATTGTGTCTAATATTCTCAGTGCTTCATTGGCATAACTATTGCCATAATATTTTGGAGCTATAAATATAGATATTATATAATTTGATGGTTTTTCTCTGTCTAATCGAATGGTACCAACAGGTATATTATTCTTTACATCTTTGATTAAATAGAATTTATCCGTAAGGCTTTTGAGCTTATTCGCCATCCATAATTTATGCTCTTCCCAAGTTGGTATGCTAGTATTTAGTGCATATTTTCGAGTATTGGGATGTTGCTGCCATTCATAAATTAATGATATATCTGATAGTGTTGCATTTTTTAATTCAAGTAAGCTTGCTGAATACAGCTTCTGTATTTCCCTTGTTGCTCTATATATTCCTAACCCATCACAAAGCTTTATATTTGCATCATAAAATGATAACCAGTTCAATATTAACTCATCAAAGGCAGCTAAAAATTTAGACTGTATTTGATCTATTTCTATACAGATAGCGGCTTTGTTTAATTGTAGCTGCTTGCTATTTTCTTGTTGATTTTCAGCTTGAGGAATTATTATGCTCGGTAGGCCAAGACATGCTCTTTCTGCCGCACTTGTTCCTGGTGCTCCAATAGCTACATCATGACTTAACATGAGGTCTGCTATATTTGGTGAAAAGTCAATGTGTGTTATCGATGTATATAGGGCGCAAAAGTCAGCAACTGTGTGGTAATGTGGCGCTCTTGGACTTAATAGAACCGTAATTTTTACGCTAGCATGAATGTTACCGATCATCGCTTTTAGTATTTTTAGCGTAACATTTTCTTTATCTATACCGCCCATAGAAACTAAAACATTAATTATTTGCTTTGGTGGCTTTCGATTGAGAGCAAGTTCTCTAGCTTGTGAGAATTGTTTATTAAGTAATGCATAGGCGCTACCAGTTATAATTTTAAAATGTGGTTGATACTCATTGCCACACCTAGATATTGTTGAATCTATTATTAGATCAGCTGAATGCTTTCGAATTAAATCATCAATAGCTACTATTTTGCAATTAAGTTGAGCACGTACTTTTTCGTGCCATTGGTAATCAATACCATAGTGGTCAACGATGATAATATCAGCTTGGGTAACATGTTGCAGGAAGTCATCAGCATCTTGATGAACAGAACGTAGGAGCCAGCCTAAGTAATCAGCATCATGCTTTGGCGGATTTATGCTTTTTGGTGATGATAGCGGGAGAACAGAGTACCCTCTTTCTTTTATAAGATCTATCATATCTCCTGGTTGAGGTATAGAAGAAAAAGAGACTTGATGGCCAAAGAATTTCAGGCTATCTGATAATGCAAGGCAGCGCATAATGTGGCCGCTACCAATCCAAGTTGATGCATCTGCGCGTATAACAATTTTCATATTATTTATTTACAATGCTAAAAAGAAGCTTTGCGTATTCCCAATCATCATTCGTGTCTATATCTTGAGCGCGGTGTCTAGGAATCAAAACAGCTTTTGAGTGAGGTAAAAAGATAGGTAATTTCTTCTTGAACGCATCTGCTTTCCCCCAATAAAATTGCCCGGCGTCATGATATGCTTCTTCTAAATCTTGAGAGCGTACTTGTTCATTCCCAGGCATAAACATACTAACATTAAACTCGTGATCAACTTTCAGCGCACGTTGTATTGGAAATGCAAAGCTAGTTGCACTGAATGCATACATGACATTCTGGAGTTGAAGTAAATCTAACCCACGGGCTAAATCTTTAGCATCAAGAAAAGGGGCTGTAGCATATATACAGCAAGCATCGGATACTTCCCATTTTTGCTGCTCACACCAAATTAATGCATGCTGAATGACATCAAGTGTTGTTGCATGATCATCAGAAATATTTACAGGGCGAATGAATGGCACATCAGCACCATACTGTTTTGCCACATAGGTAATTTCGTTATCATCAGTAGATACAATTACTTTATCAAAACATCCTGAATTTATAGCTGCATGTATTGAGTAAGCAATGATGGGTTTTCCATGAAAATCTTTAATATTTTTTCTTGGAATTCGTTTACTACCACCTCGAGCAGGGATAATAGCTAGTCTCATGCAATTAGTTCCTTACGCTGATGCCATTACTTAGTAAAAACTGCTTAGCTAAATTTGGTGTCTGCTCTGTAAAATGGTAGATGGCAGAAGCAGCTATTGCATCAATACCTGTTTTATCAAATGCCTCATACATATCTTGATAGTCTTTTATTCCCCCTGCTCCAATGACAGGAATATTTACAGTATCTGCCGCTAATTTTAACAATTGAAGGTCACACCCTTGTAACGTACCATCAAATTCTATTCTGGTGACTAATAATTCACCAGCACCAAATTGCTCAACCATTTTTGCAGCATCAACTAGTGTATAGCTAGTCTCGTTCTTACCCGAATGAGTAAAAATTTTGTATTCATTGTTAATCAATTTCACATCAAGGGAAACAATGAGGCACTGACTACCAAATATTTCAGCTGCTTCTTTTATTAGGCTGGGGTTGGTAATTGCAGATGTATTTAAAACAACTTTATCGGCACCTAATAAGAGAATTTTTCGGATCTGTTCTACAGTAGATATGCCTCCACCGACAGAGAATGGCATAAAACATTCATTTGCTATATCACAAATTAATTGATAGTCAGGCTCTCTACCTTCTGAAGTGGCTTTAATATCGAGAAAGACTAGCTCGTCAACATTTCTCATATTATACACTTTGACTGTTTGCATAACTGAGCCAGTACGACGCCAAGAGTTAAATCCTTCACCTTTGACTAGGCCAAAGTCAGAATAAAGCATAGTTGGAATGATTCTTCGTTTTAGCATGCTTATAGCTCCAAGAAGTTTTTTAATAGCTTGAGGCCATATTGTTGGCTTTTTTCAGGATGGAATTGTGTTCCATAAATATTATCCTTATGAACAGCGCATGTAAATGTTTCACCATGTTGAGTCTGTGCGATAGTATGTATCTCGTATTGTGTTTTAAAATAATAGCTATGGACAAAATAAAAATCAGAATTAGAAGGAATGTTGGTAAATATGGGAGACTCTAGGCTGTAACTAACTGAGTTCCAACCAACATGTGGAACTCGTATATCTTTTTTTTGTGATTGCAAGTGAGATACCGTTCCTGGAATTAGATTCAATCCCTTAGTTTTTCCATGCTCTTGGCCTTCTGTAGCTAAAATTTGCATTCCAAGACAAATTCCTAGAGTTGGAATTTTATCCTCTAAAGCCGACTGAATAATTGCGGCTTCAAGGCCACGGCTTCTTATTTCAGTCATTGCTTTATTGAAAGAACCAACACCAGGCAAGATAATTTTATCTGCAACCATGATATCTTGCGCAGTTGATGCGATTTTTGAATTAAAACCGCAAGCAGAAATAGCTCTTTTTATAGAGCCAATATTCCCCATTCCATAATCTACAATATATACCATCATAATCAATTAATTATCATAGTTGATTTTTATTAGGTTACCTTTCGCATCTCGAATCAAATTTTCTTGGCGATCAGTTTTAAATAATTTTTTATTTGTAAACCTATCACAAATTTGGTCAAATTCCTCTTTAGTTATATCTATTTCGTTCAATATGCTTTCTAGTGGGCGTTTTAAATAAACAGATGGATAGTTTCCATCGTTTTCTTTTAAAAACTCAACAATATCACTTCTCTCCAAACGGCCTCGCCTAATATGATTATTAGCTTGATCTGTTGATCTTCCAAATCCATATTTTAAATATTTGAAGTAGTCATGTATGCGATGATAATAGTTATCTAAGTTCTCATAGTTTACGAGACTGCCTTCAGTTGGAGTTGGATAAGTTTCAAATCCATAAGCCTGCGCAAGTAAAGTATTATTGTATCCATCCCAAGGAAAGTAGTAACCAAGGAAAATACCTGTCACTTTAACTCGTTTTAGCTCATCATCTGAAGGATAAAAATATGGAATTAAGTTATTTCTTGTGATTCCATCTTGGCCTATAAGGTCTGCGACTCGCATGCCTAACATCCCACCAAATTCTTCCAACCATCTACGGTCTAGTATGTTATTTTCAGCTGCTGAAGCTGGTCCTCCATACTCATGTTGAGAGTTTTCCCCCCAAATAATTAGTGGAATATTCTTTTCTACAGCGACTTGAATTGGGATAGTAAAAATAGTTACATGTTCAGCCCATTGAATGTCACCCACTTCTCGGAGTGCTAAACGGGATAGTTTGCGGCGAATTTTTGGATTTGGTGTAACATTAATATGATCAACACCTAAGAGCTTCAAATTTTCTAAATTACGCCGACCAATTTCAGATAAAGAATCTGTTTCGGCTGTTACACAAAGAGGGTTAAGTCCAGTTTGTAGCACTCGTATTACTTGATAAGTACTATCTTTGCCACCACTTACAGGTATAATACAGTCATAATTTGAACCATCAGTAGATTTATATCTATTGGTTATTTCTATAAATTCTTTTTTACGTTCTTCCCAATTAATCTCACTACGAGATTCGTAATTAATACATGCACTACATTTACCTTCATCATTAAACCAGATATCTGGTTTAGTTTCTGGATACATACAGGTGTTACAGTATTTGATTTTCTTCATGTTATGCCTATTAATTAATTTTAATGATTTGTTTCAAGCAGTTAACAATTTTAAGTTGCTGCTCATTGCTCATTGAATGAAAAATTGGTAAGGATATTGCTTCTTTATAGTAATTTTCTGAATTAGGAAAGTCACCAAGTTTAAACCCTAGTTTTTTATAGTAAGGCTGAGTATGCACAGGTATGTAATGTAAATTTACACCAATGCCTTGTTCTCTTAACTGGTCAAAAACCTCTTTGTGAGATAGAGATATTTTATCTAATTGTAGCTTGATGACATATAAATGTAATCCAGAATAAGTATTTTCGAGCTGGTATGGTAAAGTGATAGGTAAATCAGCTAATAATGTATTATATTGAAAAGATAACTTATGTCTCGACTCTACAAACTTATTTAGTCGCTGGATTTGAGAAATACCTAATGCAGCTTGGAGTTCAGTCATTCTATAATTAAAACCAAGCTCAATTTGTTGGTAGTACCAATCTCCATGTGTCTCGCCTTCCATTTCAGATGGGTTTCTTGTAATTCCATGGCTGCGAAATAATGCCATTCTTTCTGCGAGTTTTGGATCATTTGTCAGTGCTGCTCCGCCTTCTGCTGTGGTGATTATTTTTACAGGATGAAAGCTAAAAATTGTAATATCAGAAAACTCACAATTCCCAATAGGGCTATTATGATACTTCCCACCTATAGCATGAGATGCATCTTCTATTATTTTGAAACCGTATTCTTTAGATAGTTCATATATAGCTTCCATGTCACATGGTTGACCGCATAAATGAACAGGAATAATAATTTTAGGGAGGCGGTTTTCAGATTTAGCTTGCGCAAGTTTTTCGGCTAATTTTTTCGGACAAATGTTATATGTTTTGGGATCTATATCTACAAAGTCTACTTGAGCCCCGCAGTATAAGCCACAGTTAGCAGACGCAACAAAAGTAATTGGCGACGTCCATAGCCAATCATTTGGGCCTAGGCCTAATGCTAGACATGCAATATGTAAAGCGGAGGTGGCGCTATTAACTGCTAATGCGTAATTAGCACCTGTATGCTCAATTAATTTTTGTTCAAACGCAGGAACTTTAGGGCCTTGAGTAAGAAAATCTGATTTTAATACATCAATGACGGCATCTATATCTTGCTGACTTATTTCTTGCTTTCCATATGGGATCATTTTATCTCTCACACAGTGAAGTTAGGGTCAACATGAGTTTTAATTAGCGCACGTAAACTCTCTATTGATTCCCATTCTGTATTAGTTCCAGAATTGTATTTAAATCCAAATGGCACTTTTTGGGCATTATGGTGCTTTAAGTAATCCTCTTCAGTATAGGTAAATGAAACTGATGGTAAAATGGCATAATACTTACCAAAGTCTATAGTATTTAATGCGTCAGTATCTGTTATCATTTCTTCATGTAATTTTTCGCCAGGGCGTATTCCTACAATTTCAATTTTGCTATTTGGAGAAATGGCTTTAGCGATATCAATAATTCTATATGATGGGATCTTAGGAACAAAAATTTCACCACCTAAATGGTTTTCTAAAGCATACATAACCATATTTACTCCATCTTGGAGAGAAATATTGAATCGGGTCATTTCTTCATGAGTAATGGGTAATATGTTATCTGCTCGTTTATTTAAAAAGAAAGGAATTACAGAGCCTCGAGAGCCCATTACATTACCATAACGCACGACACTGAATTTACTGTTTTTTGAGCCTTTAATGTTATTTGCGGCTGTGAATAGTTTGTCGGATGCTAACTTAGTAGCGCCGTACAAATTTATAGGTGCACAGGCCTTATCTGTAGATAAGGCAACTACATCATTTACGCCACACTGAAGAGCTGCTTGAATAACATTTTCTGCACCATCAATATTAGTACGTATGCACTCAGTAGGATTATATTCAGCAGTATCAACTTGCTTGATTGCGGCAGCGTGTATAATAACATCAACGCCTTCACAGGCTTGAATCATGCGGTTACGGTCACGAACATCCCCAATAAAAAAACGTAATTGAGGATAAAGGGGGGTAGGGTATTGCTGTTTGAGCTCAAATTGCTTTAACTCATCTCGAGAAAATATAATCATTTTTTTAACTTGGGGGAATCTATCTAAAATTGTTTTTACGAATTGTTTTCCGAACGAACCTGTTCCGCCAGTAATAAGTACTGTTTTATTATTTAACATATTGAATTCCTATTAATTTATTTAATCTAAAATTTTTCTACCAGTTACAATTTATACTATAGATATCTGAATCAAGTAAAAGATATCTTATTGAGATATTTTAATTCCCTCCTCTAATGGTGAATCATTACGTTATATCAATAACATTTACTTAGTGAGGGAGGGGATACAGTGGTAGGATTGTTAACTTTACAGAATCAATCTTTGTTAAATTGAATAAAAATAATAAATTAATATAATTTTTCTTCATAAATGTTTGTACAATAAGCATGAAAGATTAACTATTTTAAAAACGGTATTTAGTTGCGATAGCTTTAGCTTTTTTTAATTGATGAGTATAACTAAGGTATAAATATCCATAGCTACCGCACTAGGTTTTTGGCTCCCAGGACGCCTATAGAATTCTCTAATCTTATCCACCATATTGATTTTCCAGTACTTTTATCTGTCGTAACAAAAAGTAACGGGGGATAAGATTTTGTAACTATTTTGGGGGAGAATAAACTGTAAGCTTCCCCGGGTCAAGCTTAATACGCTGCTTGTTTAATTAATTGATAAAATAAGGCGGCCAATCAGGGGTTTTGATGGTTTTTTGTTAGAATCGTTTCTGTGATTGGATTTGAGGTTATTTACTGGGTGAGAGTCAAGTTCGGTAGACTTAAGAAGGATTCAGTTAGCTGTTTAATTAAATGAGGGTGTGAAAATGTTATCTTTTCTGATCTGTGGGGATGCTTTGAAGGGTTTAGAATAATATAATTTTTTATTAAGTTCTTTCTCCTATATCATAATCCTGTGTTTTTGGAGTAGAGCCATTCAGTTCAGTACATAAGGCATTTCCTCCATTCAATGTTGTCCACAATGATAGTCCGCTATTTATACTTCCTATTTTTCTAGAATATTGGTTAACTTTAACACCATTACATTGTGAAGAAATTCTTTATAATTTTATTCACTTGAGGTCCAATATTAATTTTTTGATATTACGGGGGTTGATGGCGGTTAAGAATGAGCCTAAAGAAACGCCGATACATAGGATGAATAATTTTATGGATATAGATTCATCCAGAAGGAAGTAAGCAAAGAATATTGCCCAAACGGTGTAGGTGATGTTTAAAGCCATCGCACGAATGGGTTGGAGTATGCTGATTGCTCGATAGTAGAAGAGGTATGATACGGTAGTTGTCAGTGAGGTTATTAGTAGCAGGCTGGATAGTGTTAAACTTGAGAAGATGTGTATTGCATTAGGTAGTGAGAATATGAAGGTTATGATAAGGATAATATAACCTACCGAAGAGGAGAGTTGTCTTATAAAATAGGCGATGTCAGCCGGGATGTTTTTGTTCATTCCGTAGGAGCTGATAACAACTTCAGATCCCCAGCCCAATGCGCAGATAAAGGCAAAAAGGAAACCTGTCCAGTTAGATATTGTTTGGGTTGTTGTTGAATAGCCTAGTATTATGGTACATACAACGGCTAATATTAGGCCTAATGTTCCTATCAGGTGAATTTTATCTTTAAATAGGCAGAATGATATTAGAGAACCAATGGCAGGGTAGGTTGCAGCAATAATTGCTGTATAACCAACACCAATATGTTGAATTGCCAGGATATAACAAGACATGCCTATTGGGCCACCCAGCATAGCGGCCAGTACGATTATCCAGTATTTTTTATTCTTGGTGATGGCGATTATTGTCCGATATTTTTGTTGATATAATAGGTATATAAACATGTATGCACATGAAATCAGGTCATTTAAGAAGGCAATGATTATAGGAATGAGGAAATAAGAGGAAAGAGTGTTGCTTTTTAATAAAATAGCTAAAAGAACACCAGTGAGTCCCCAAAAAATACCAGAGAATAATCCATAGGCATTGGCTGTTATTTTATGGTTTGCGAGCATAGCTATTTGGATACTTTTTCATAAGTTTATCGGCTCATATTAAGAAGTTAATTCCATAATTTCTATTTTCCTTTTTTGAGGCTAGAATTGAAGGAAGTATAATGCATATGATATATCCAATGATGAGGTTTTTGTTGGCTTGTTATTTTAATTTTTTGAATTATATGATTTTTAATGACTTGTATGTTAAAAATTTTATAGGATTGTTGTTTAGCCAGATGGTTAATGTCGGCAATATGGCTTTCAGTCGGCTCTATGACATGAATATATTAACAGATGCTGTGTATGAGCGGATGTAGCCGGTGAGAAAGCGTCGATGCTATTTTAAAAGATCGTAAGTACAATCTTCTTTGGGTTGAAACTCAATAGGCGCATTAATAAGAGTCTTTCTGATGTTTTCGAAATCATAATTTTCGCAAGATATCTTTAAGTCATTTAATAATGAATCTAATTTATCCCAAGGTAAAAATATTTCGTTTGCCGTCATTATCCTGGGGTGATTGGTGATAGAAACGTTATCACCAATGAGTAACTCTTCATAAAGTTTTTCACCTGGTCTTAATCCTGTTATTTTGATTTCTATGTCACCATGAGGGTTGGTTGTATCTTTAACTGTCAGGCCAGAGAGGTTAATCATTTTTCGGGCAAGGTCATAAATTTTTACTGATTCGCCCATATCCAGAACAAAAACGTCGCCGTTGTTACCCATCGCTCCTGCCTGGATGACTAATTGGGCGGCTTCTGGGATAGTCATGAAGTAACGTGTGATATCTTTGTGAGTTAGTGTTATTGGTCCACCATTTGCCATTTGTTGCTCGAAAAGGGGTACCACTGAGCCAGATGAGCCAAGTACGTTGCCGAAACGAACCATCGAGAATTTTGTATGGCTGTTTTCTTTAGCAAAGGCTTGCAGTATAAGTTCTGCAAATCTTTTTGTTGCTCCCATTGTATTGGTCGGGCGGACAGCTTTGTCGGTAGAGATTAATACAAATTTTTCAACTTTTTGCTTAATTGCTGCTTGTGCAAGTGAGAGTGTGCCAAAGATATTATTATTTATACCCTCCAGTGTGTTCATTTCTACCAGTGGGACGTGTTTATATGCAGCAGCATGGTATATTGTGTTAATATTGAATTTGTTTATGATTTTGTTTATTTTTTCTGAGTCTTTTATATCACCTAGAATTGGAATGATATTTATATTGAGATCTCTTTCTAGATTTATTTTTTGCAGATCCATTTCTATTGAGTAAAGGCAATACTCTGTTAGCTCAAATAATATTATCTGAGATGGTGACTGGTTGATGATTTGTCTACACAGTTCAGATCCTATTGAGCCGCCAGCTCCTGTAATAAGGACGTTTTTATTTTTGATGTTTTTGCTGAGTAAATCTTGTAATGGGTTAACTTGTTCTCTTCCTAGCAGATCGTTAATAGAAACCCGTTTTAGTGAGTTTATTTGGGCTTTTCCTTCAACCAGATCGTTGAAGCTTGGAATGGTGAGTATTTCACAATGTTCTTTTTGAAGTCTTTCAAGTATTTTTTTTCTATCAGATATTGATGCACTAGGTATGGCGAGTAATATTTTCTTTATGTTATATTTTTCTACTAAAGATGTTATTCCTCCTGGAGGGAAGACATAAACTCCATGAATAGATAAATTATGTAATTTAGTGTTATCATCAATAAAAGCAATAGGATTGAACTCTCTATGCTCTCTTAATATCGGTAGAAGTTGCCGGCCAGATTCTCCTGCTCCATATATAATTACTGGAGAGCCTTTATCTTTTAATAAATTACGCAGTGTCCTGTATAAGAATCTTGTACCACAGAGTGATATTACTAGAAAAGAGAAGTAAATAATCGGTACAGTTCTGGGTAAGAATGCCTGTTGATATAAGGAGAGTGCTGCTAGTAATAGAGAAGATAGAAATGAACCGATAATAGCCCATTTTAATATACTCATATTAACGTATTTTATTATAGATCGGTAAAAGCCAATTTTTAAGAAAATAAAGAGCGTGCAGGGGATGACAAATATAATAACTAGCCAATGTTGTAAACTAGAGATTGGCACTTCTCTATCAAGACGTAGCCACATACTTAACCAGTATGAAATACTGATCATCAGTATATCTACTGCCAGGAGAGTTATGGTTTTTATTAATCTATCTTGGCTAAATACTATTCTTTTATTCATAATTTTTAATTACCTAAAAACTACTTTATAAATGGTTTTAAAAATAATATTCAGATCATGGAAAAATGATTTGTCATTAACATATTCTAAGTAGTATTTGGCTTTTATAGGCATCACAATATCAATATAGGCTTGATGAGGATTTGCATATTTAGCTAATATTTGATTTTCATCAATCATTTCTATAGAAGCCAAATCTGTTATCCCAGGTTTGACAGATAATATTTTGTTTCTTACGTCATCTGGGTATTTATCCATAAATTGTGGGACTTCTGGTCTTGGCCCGACTAGACTCATTTTTCCTTGAACAACATCAATGAGTTGAGCTAATTCATCAAGTTTGTATTTGCGTATAAATTTTCCAGAGTTTGTAATACGTCGATCATGACCTACAGTGAGTTGGCCTTTTTGTTCTGAACCGGTAGTCATACTTCTAAATTTGTGAATATAAAAATCTTTATTATATTGACCTACGCGCTTTTGCCGGAAAAAAATAGGCCCTTCCGAGTCTATTTTTATCCAAATGGCAATTGCGATTAATATAGGAGAGAGAATAATTAGCCCAATTGAAGATGCAATGAAATCAAAAACTGTTTTTATTATTGAATAAGTTATTTTCATTTATTCAAGAATCCCTTTAATTGTTTTGATAACGTAGATCTGGTCTTCTTGGGTCATTTTTGTGTATAAAGGAATGGATACAATTCTTTTAAAGTTTTCTTCTGCTACAGGAAAGTTTTTTTTATCAAGAGAATAGGTGTTTTTCCATATGGGTTGTTTATGTAGTGGGATAAAATGGACAGAGCAACCTATATTTTTTTCTGCCATTTTTATGATAAAGTCGTCTCTTGATATCTTAACTTTATCATTCAGTCTGATAGTATATAAATGCCAGGCATGCTGGCTATTAGGTTCTTTAGGTTTAGTCGGTAAAATAATGGGTAAGTTTTTTAATTCACTATCGTAAAATTTAGCCATCTCTTCCCTTTTCTTCTGAAAAGAGTCTATTTTCTGTAATTGGTGAATACCAATGGCTGCACAAATATCTGGCATATTATATTTATAGCCTGGTTCAATCACTTCGTAGTACCAGGCGGGTGTTTTAGATTGATATCTGTCAAAAGCATCTTTGCTAATGCCGTGGAGACGCATGATTTTTGCTCTTTTTATAATATCTGGATTTCGGGTTACTAGCATCCCGCCTTCAGCCGTTGTCATGGTCTTATTGGCGTAGAAACTAAATACGGTGACATCGGTGTCCAGAGTGCCAATTTTTTTTCCTTTGTATAAGGTTGGGAATGAATGAGCGGCATCTTCAACTATTCGTAGATTGAATTCTTTAGCTAGAGCAATGATTTCATCCATATCACAGGATAAACCGGCAAAGTGTACTGGTATAATCGCTTTAGTTTTGGATGTGATTGCTTTTCTTATTGCGGTTGGATCAATATTCAGGCTGTTAGGTAAAGAATCAACAAAAATAGGGTGAGCACCCAGATAACGGACAACTTCTGCCGTTGCAGTAAAGGTGTAGGTAGGGACGATGATTTCATCACCAGGTTGGATACCAATGGCTTCCAACGCTAAATGTAATCCAGCCGTTGCTGAATTTACCGCGATTGCTTCAACATCAGAATCTAAATATTGAGCAAAATCTTGTTCAAATCTTCTGGCTTTAGGCCCAGTAGTTATCCAACCCGTTTTAAGTGAGTCAATGACTTCATCAATTTCTTCTTGGCCGAGCTCTGGAAGTGCGAAAGGGAGAAAAAAAGAGTTCATGATATAATCCTTATCTTTTATTTTTTACGTGGAATTTCTTATTGAATATAATTTTCATTATTCCAATGAGATACCCTGATCCATAAGATAAATGTATGCACAGAAATATTAAGGGTAAGGACATGTAATTTTTTTTATTTTTAATATGGGCTTTTATTGATATCAGTAAAGCCAGAGATAAATAGATAAAAATACAACTTATATATAGATATAAAAATATTGGGTTAATGAATGAGAAGATTAGCCCCAGGATTAACCCTAAAACAAAAGTCGGTGGTATTAATTGTCGGAATGATGTTGTTTTTTTTAATTTTAAATTGACTAATGGTTTAAATAAACCGTATTGATAGAACATAGAGCAGATTTTTTTAATTGAATCTCTGGGATAGTAATCAATAATAACATCTGGCACAAGATATATATTACCTCCATGTTTTATAATTCTGCTGTTAAATTCATCATCCTGGTTTCTAGTTAAATCCTCGTCAAATAGCCCTATTTTATCGAATATATTTCTTCTGAAAAAACCAAAAGGTACTGTATCAACTTTTTTTATATTATTGACACCAATTCGAAAATGGGAATTACCCATGCCAAAGTGACTACTTAAGGCATATGCAATAGTATGAGCAGTAATCGTAGGATTGCATGGTTTTGTACTAAGAACTCCACCTATATTATCAATGTCAAATTGTTTTGATAAATTATATAGTTTGGATAAGTAGTTGCTAGGATAGTTAGAATGAGCATCAATTCTGGCTATATATTCTCCTGATGAATTTTTTATACCAATATTCAGAGCAGTAGGTACATGTTTCTCAGGGTTGTATAGTAGCTTGATGAATTCATATTTCTCGGTATAACTTTGAATGATTTTTAAAGTACCGTCTGAGCTATAGCCATCTATAAAGATAATCTCTAATTGTTCGGTAGGATAATCTTGTTTTAGAAGTGATTCGATACATCCTTTTATATATTTCTCTTCATTTAATATAGGGCAAATTACTGATATATTTATCATGATTGAATAATAACCTCTATTTGGACAGTAATAATAGTTATTTAAGTGTAATTTCTATATTTTGTTCAAATCTTCTGGCTTTGGGCCGGTAATTATCCAACCAGTTTTAAGTCAATCAATAATTTTATCTATTTTAGATTGTTTAATTTCAGGTAATGCGAAAGAACAGCCTTTGTTATTTGTGATTTATTATTGCCTTTAAGAATTTATTTGATAAATTATTATATGTGTGGTTTTTTAATGCGTATTTTGTACCGTTATTTCTTAATTCAATTTTCTTTTCCTTTGGGAGTTTATTTAATTTAAGTAATCCATTCGCAATGGCTTGCGGCGATTCAGGTGGGATAGATAATCCGCAATTTGCATCAGCAACAATGTCATTACCCGCTTCAACAGAATGTAATACTATGCATCCTGCCATCATATAATCTATAAGTTTATTCGGTGAAATCCCAAATCTATATATAGATTTTCTATGCCAACCTATATAAGCAATATCGAATAATGGGAGCAGAGCAGGGATCTGTGTTTTCGGTATTGGATCACTAAAGGTAATGTTTCTCAAATTAAGTAAATTAGCTTGTTTTACCAGATTTTCTTTTTCCAGCCCAGAGCCTACCAGCAGAAAATGAAAGTTTTGTTCTTCTAATAATTTTGCAGCATCAATCAGGTAGTTCATGGCATTGGGTTTTCCAAGCGATCCGGCATAACCCACAATGATTTTATTCTCTGCTTTGCAGTGATTGATTATTGCTTTGATATGAGGTGAAATAGGATCGATATTTTCAGTTTGCCAATCATTTTCAACGATACCATTAGGTATAATATGCAATTTTTTCAGGTCTAAGCCATGTTTTTTCATATGATCATGTACATTAGGGAGTATTGAAATTACCGTATCTGAATGGCGATAAGCATAATTTTCAGCAAATTGACATAATCTTATGAAAGGATGTTTTGGCGACATGCCGCCTATTTCGATAGGAGAGAGAGGCCATAAATCGTGAACTTCATAAACTAATTTAGCTTTAGCCTTTTTTGCCAGGTGTTTTGCGATCCAAATGTCCAAGGGGTAAGTACTTGATGCAATAACGATATCTGGTTTATTCTCTTTTATTATATTATTTGTATCGAACCATATCTGCTTTAAGAAAGAGAATATATTTTTTATCCGGCCTAATCCATTATTATAGTAATTAGGGGTCGGATACCAGATAAACTTTAATCCACAAATATTTTCGGTGGTTTTTTTATTTTCTGTGAGTTCGGGTTGTTTTGTACGGACATGGGAATAAGAAGCTGCAAATATGGTAATATTATGTCCAGATTTAAGCCACTCTTGGCCTAGATAATATGGTCGAAATTCCATACCAAGATCTGGCGAACCGGCATAATGGTTTATGTAGACTATATTCATAGTGATTTTTCTAATTCGTCAGCAATTTTTATGGCAGCAACGCCGCCACCATATATAGATTGAACAGCGTGTATATTAGTATTAATCATATTATGAACTGATTGGGTTATTTTTTTATTCTCAGCATCGGATAATTTGTTCACACCTGTTTCAATTAATTCTACCCATTCAGTTTGATCTCTCACTGTTACACACGGTTTTCTAAAGAAAAAAGCTTCCTTTTGTAGTCCTCCACTATCGGTAATAACCAGATCTGTATTTTTAAGTAGCCATAACATTTCTAAATATCCAACCGGTTCGATTAAGTGAACATCTAAATGTAAGTTATATTTCTCCAACATTTTTTTAGTTCTTGGGTGAAGAGGAAGCACAACGGGGTAAATTGTTTTATGTATGTCATTTAATGCGTTCACTATTTCAGTTAATCGTTTTTGATTATCCGTATTTTCAGCGCGATGGAGTGTTGTTAATATGAAATGTTGTGTGGGAATAAGTTCATCAGGTCTTTTTGCTATTCGGCTAAAATATAAAGCAGCATCTTCCATTACATCACCCACTTTTTTTATATTAACCGGCTTTGAACTGAATCCTTCTCGTTGTAGGTTATTGATTGCTGTCTCTGTGGGACAGAAAAGAATTGAGCTAACATTATCTGTGAGTATTCTATTGATCTCTTCTGGCATCTCCATATTAAAGCTACGTAAACCGGCTTCAATATGGATCACTGGAATATGTAATTTGGATGCAGATAATGCTCCCGCTAAAGTAGAGTTCGTATCACCATATACCATGACTGCATCGGGTTTTACTGTGATAAGTACCTTTTCAATTTCAATTAACATTTTTCCTGTCATTTCACCGTGCGTGCCACCATGAATATTGAGAGTGTAATCAGGTTGAGGAATTTTTAATTGATTGAAAAAGATATCAGACATATTAGTATCAAAATGCTGGCCGGTATGAATGATAATTTCTTTAAATTTATTATGATTTTGTAAGGCGCGAGACACCGGGCTGGCTTTAATGAATTGGGGTCTTGCTCCTAATACCGTTATGATTTTCTTCATATTTGATTAATTTCCAAATTGTTGATAAAATTCAACAAGTTTATTTTGTTCAATATCCCAATTGTATTTTTTATTTACTGCTAAAAACCCGTTATTACCCATTTTTTCCGCTATATCATAGTTACTCGATAAATAATCTATCGCATCAGCTAACTCTTTAGGGTTTAATGGATCAATACAAATTCCACAATTGTTTGTGACAATAATATCTTTCCATAATGTGAAATTTGAAGCGATAACGGGAATGCCTGCACTCATATATTCGAACATTTTATTCGGTTGGGCATCGATATGATTGGGTAATGGATGAAATAGAACAATTCCAGCAATAGATTTAGATAAAAGTTCTTTTGTTTCTATCCGATTTAGAAAGCCAAGTTCATCTATTTTATGCCAATTCCCCATGCTTTTTATTTTATTTTCTAAATCTTGTTCAGAGAAACTGCCTGCTAATTTCATTTTTGTGTCAGTTTTCAGGTAAGATATTGATTCCACCATTTCTTCTATGCATCTAATGGCAGATATGCCTCCTACATAGCATATTTGTTTTTCTTTCTTATCCCAATTATTGTTATTATTACTTAGTTCGCCTAATATTGGGTAATTATTAATGTCTATTGTGTTTTTATTTAATTTTAAGTATTTATCTCTTATTGCGGGTGTCGCAGTAATAATTCCGTTAAATTTAGGGATAGCATAATTTTCATAGAGGGAGAATGTTTTAGAGATAATTGTTTTTGTTAATTTATTTAAATAAGGTTTACTAAGAATCTGTTTGGGGACATCTTCATGGGCATCAAAGATGACTGTTTTACCTTTCTTTTTAAGTCGTAATCCTATAGGTATTAATTCCGGATCATGGAAATGATATAGGTCAGAATCTAATTCTAACGCTTTTTTATAAACTCGTTCGGTTGTTTTAAAGATTCTATTTAATCGGCCTGGCAGCATATCCACGTCAATGATAGTTATATTATTCTTTACTTCATTACCTTTACCATCTGCAACAATAAGAGATACTTCATGTTTTTTTTGTAAACCAGAACATTCTTTTAGGAAAATACGTGTATCAAAACGCGGATGTGCCGATGTCATATGTGTGATTTTCATAAGGAGTTCTTGTTATTTTTCGTAGGAAATAAGAATAATAGTATGCTTAATATTAGCAGCCCATATGTCAGGAGTAGTGCTGTAATTGCCGTGTTTGATGCCGTGTATACGAACGGTAAATATAATGTTGTTGAAAATTCAAATGGAACTTTTTTTGCACTCAGGTTCATTGCGAAGATGAGCATATTAAATATAAAGAAATTTATTATTAAGCCAATGACACCATATCTGGCTATACCGTCCCCAATAAAGCCAGTATTTGCAGATCCTATGGTGCCATAATATATATGAGAAATTATTTTGGGTGCGTCTTTAGTGAATTCCTTATTATTATTGAAGGTATAATCATAAAAATAAAAGGTATTTAATGTTGGTGTGAAGAATATTCTGCGTAACCAGTGTATAAGTGGGTCATAGAAATCGAAAATAAAATACAGTAATCCGGCAGCAAGGAATGTGTAGAGGATTATATTTATCACGGAGTTACTTATGTTTCTTTTCCCTTTTATATAGAAGAATAGTGTTATAACGGTGAGATTCATGAATGCGATACTTTTTAATCCTGAAGAGCAATAGATTAAATAAGAAATTATAATGCTTATTGCAATAAACAGATATTTAACAAAACCTCTTACATAAAATGAAGCTAATAATAATAAGGGTGAAATTACGTATCCCCCACTTGTTATAATATACATGGTTAATAATGATGTATTTTCTTTAAAGTTTTCTCTCACTGAATAAACTTTAAATATATTAGGTGGTATTAAACTGAATGCAGGGTTAGTAATAACAAAGAATAAAACAATAATACCGCATCCTATTATAATTATTTTATATAAATCCCAGGGGATTTGTAGTTTTGGTAACGTAATTCTATTTATTATTCGAAAGAATAATATAGACAATAAAAATAATATATTTATTGTGGATATGAAAATCACTGAGTATATAGAAGCTGAATTAATTAAAGGGAATATAATTGATATGGGTATGATGTAAATTATATATATTAACCATAAGAAAACCATAATTGGATTTTTTTGGTTATTAAGTAAGATTAGTGGTAGTAATGATATCCAGCAGAATAAGATACTTAAGTGACCTTGTGGGCTAATATTATAGCCTTTTACCTCTTGGAATGTGTCTAATATAAGCACAGCATTCAGATATATAATTACCTGATATAGGAATATTTTTAGTATTATTTTGATTTTGTTTTGCATTTTTTTCTAATGAAAAAGTAAATGATTGATAATACTAATATGGACAGAAAGTACATGGTGATAAACTGATAGTATGCCCAACTGATAGGTCCATGTTTTATGTAATAATAGCCGATATTAGACACGGATTTATTCCAATTGTTATATAAGTTTATTATTTCTTTGTTTTTAAAATGTTGATTTCTATTTATAAGATCTTTTAACAGAAGGGTATGTATTCTATGATATTTCATATTGCTTGGGTTACCAATTAAATCATAGCTCGACCATTCATTTTTTATGTCGAATTTAAATATATTGCTACTGATTGATTGATATAAACTTTCTGACTTTCTTTCACTTTTATCTATATTAAGATGATTTTCGAAGGATTCAATGCCATAAGTAGAGTAAATCATTCCATTTAATACAAAAGCCAATGTGTCTGAACTTGCTTTAGGATCAACATATTCTTCAATCCAGGGCATATTATTTAAAGTGGTTAGGCTACCCCCTTTATTGATCGGCGCTAGTGATGATTTGTACAGTAAATGGGAGGTTAATAGATACTTATCATCACTGAAATAGTCATGCGCTCTCAATAAGAGAATTATTGCATATGCATCGGTTAATCCAGACCACCAAGGGGCGGAGAGTTTATTATTTTCATATCCTTTATATGGCCAATCAAAATCATATAAATAATGATTTTCACCTTGGAATAACTGGATGTTGTTTAATAGCCAATCGGCTGAGAATTTAAAATTAGCAATTAATTCCTCTTTATTGAATTTAGGTGGTGGCACGTTCCATCCTGGTAAGGAGGAATCCGTTCTCCATAATATATTGGTATTATCTTTTCCTGAGCCTAAAGAAGAGTATATTATTCCATAGTGAACGACATAAAACGGAGATAGAAACGGCTCGGGAATATGTGGTGAATGTGATAGGGGAAAGCCATTGCTATTAAATTCGCGTTGAGTAAATTTCCCGTTTATGACTAAATTTCTGACACTACTATTGAATTCATCTAATTCATAAGCATATTTATTGAATGCATAGCTCACAAGCATCACGATAATGATATAGGGAATTATTTTCATTATTTTCTTTTTTTTCTGCATGTTAACCTTCTTTTTTGCGTATGAACGATAATTTTAAAATATAAGCAGTACTGATCAGATAAAGTGTAAGACTGGTGAATGAGAATAATAGAATGGAGAGATAAATGTCTCCTAATATATATCCAATGGAAAGAGCCATAAATCTTAATATAATAGATGTTGTTTGAATAAATAAATTGCTCTTCTGGTATTCATAAATGGATAAATATATTGATAATGATGAATATATTATTTGTCCAGATAAATGAGGTATTAGGCATAATAGATATTTACCTGATTCATGCCATTCTTCACCAAAAATAAATGTTATAATTGGTATGCCAACCAAGTATGTTACTGTGGCAAATAAGAGAGAAATGAGTGTTAGGTAATAGCATGTTTTTTTGATTTTTAAGAAAGATGATGCAGGCGTACCTTTTAAATATCCTTGTAATATAGATGAAACTGTTTGGTTTAGTAGTGTAATCGGTGCACCTGATATTTTAGATGCGATTAAATAAAATCCTGCGGATTTTAGCCCGTAGGCAGACATTATAAACAATTGAGGGAGTTCATTACTAACCGTATTAATTAAGCTGGCAGGGAAGTCATAAACTGGAAATTTGTAATATTTCTTAGCAAGTAGTCTTATTTTTCTAAACTCGTTTTTCCTTATCATCAGGCGATATTGAGATTTTTTACTCAAAAATAGCACACCTAATGATTGGCCTAATATTTGCCCCAGGATAAGACTGCTTGCGCCTAAACTAGCGATACCCCCGATTATTTGAACACTAATCATCGTGACCGTTTGAGCTATTTTAGTGATAGAGAACTCACGGTATTGTTTTTTTCTTATGCTGTTGAAGCTCATTGCTCTATAAAACCCATAAGTAATAATACCTAGAGGTATATAGTATAGGTGGTTTCCTATAATTATTTTTTCTGGGATGTTAACTATTGCAAAAGTAGTGATTACTATAAAACTAATGATGATTGAAATTATACAAGATAATGTGACTAATGAATTAATTTCACGTTCTTTTTCTGATGCGCTGATTGAAAATTCATAACGGAGGCAAGCACCTACTGCCAAAATACTTAAAATGGAGGAAAGTGAAGCATAAATCCCTAATTCTTCAGGTGAAAATAATCTTGTCAGTACTGGTGTTGATAGCAGTAGTAATATCTGGCTTATTAATGACGAAAGTAATAAGCCAGATAGATTCCTTAGAAATTTATTATTCATAGAATTTAAATTGAGCTGGAGATTTTGTTAATTAAATCTATGGATAAATAAGGATGCATAGGCAAACTAATCACTTCCTGGGCTATTTCATCACCGACAGGCAGAGCAATATTGCTGGCAACCGCAGGTTGTTTATTCAAGGGAATGGGGTAATGCACCGCGGTTGGAATGCCTTGTTCTTTTAGTCTGCGTTGCAATTCATCGCGGTTTTTAACCCGAATAGTATATTGTGCATAGGCAGAGAGATTGTGGGGTTCAATATATGGTGTGGTTGTGATGCCGATTTTGTTTAACGCTTGATTGTAGTTTTCTGCCACACATTGACGTAATGCTATTTCTTCCTCAAAGATGTCCAGTTTGGGCAGCAGAATGGCCGCTTGTAGCGTATCTAAACGGCTGTTAATGCCTATTCGGATATGATGGTATCGTCTGTCTTGACCATGACGGGCAATTTGACGAATAATTTTCGCCAGTTCTTCATCGTTGGTGAAAATAGCCCCGCCATCACCGTAGCACCCTAAGGGCTTGCTGGGGAAGAAGCTGGTGCACGAGAGTGTGGTTAAATTGCAGGAGCGCTTATCTTTATAAGTTGCGCCAAAACTTTGGGCCGCGTCTTCTATTACGGTCAGGTTGTATTTTTCTGCGATGGCATTAATTTCATCAAAATCGGCACATTGGCCGAATAAAGAAACCGGAATAATTGCCTTGGTTTTCGGGGTAATCGCGGCTTCCAGCAGGGCCGGATCTACGTTATAGGTTGTGGGCTTGACGTCAACATAGACCGGAATGCCACCCAGTAGCGCAACGGTTTCCGCGGTGGCGATATAGGTAAATCCGGGGGTGATAACTTCGTCGCCGGGTTTGAGGCCAATGGCCATTAAGGCAATTTGCAGGGCATCGGTGCCGTTCGCACAGGTAATACAATATTTGGCCCCGGTGTAGGCCATCAGCTTTTCTTCTAATTCCGCCACTTCGGGCCCTAAAATATATTTTCCGTGGGTGAGGACTTTCTGGATATTCGCGTCAATTTTATCTTTAATTCTGCGTTGCTGGGCCGCGAGATCGGTGAATTGCATTGTTCTTTACCTTTTATACTTTAATTCGGGTCACGGTATGATGGTTGAGTTGATAAATATGCTGCGTGTGCGGGCAGGTTGTTATGGCTTGCCCGTGCAGCGGTAAATCTAATTGTTCACCAAATTCACTCATCCAGCCAATGTGTTTGGCCGGCACGCCGACCATCAGGGCATAATCCGGTACATCTTTATTGACGACCGCACCGGCACCAATAAAGGCATAGGCACCGATGGTGATACCACACACAATGGTGCAGTTGGCACCTAATGTGGCACCTGTTTTCACCCGGGTGGTTTTATATTCACTTTTTCTTTCAATCAATGAACGTGGATTATACACATTGGTAAATACCATGCTTGGGCCACAAAATACCCCCTCTTCTAAATGCACGTTGTCATAAACAGAGACGTTATTTTGTATTTTGCAATGATTGCCGAGGGTGACTTGATTACCAATAAAGACATTTTGTCCTAAAGAGCAGCCTTCACCAATTTGGGCACCGGAACACACATGGGTAAAATGCCAAATGCGGCTGTTTTTCCCGATTTGCGCCCCTTCATCAACGATGGCACTGGGATGTATCATTACGTGTTCAGTTGACATGAGATCTTTTCCCTTTATTTAATACGTTAAAGGTAACGAGATGGTTTTATTATCTCTGGCTGAGAGATAGGCAGCGATAAGCAGTTCTAATGATTTTAATCCTTCCCGGCCATCCGTAATGGGATTAGCTTCGCCTTTCATGACCTCAATGACATTTTGATAATAAAGTGGGTGACCAAAGCCATAAACGGAAGTGGTTTCATAATTTGCTTCTTTGACTTGCCGGTCATACTCTTTTTCGTCGGAAAAATGCCACTCCTGGATTTCATTGACGGCTAAACCTCCCACCCGGACGGTGCCTTTTTCACCCAGAATGGTGATGGAGCCTTCAAGGTTTTGAGGATAAGTGCACAGGGTGACGGCCATCGAGCCTAATGTTCCGTCTCGCCAGCGGATGTTCAGTACCCCGGTATCTTCGGTTTCGATATCCAGGTGGGTTGATGTCATGGCCTGTACATCTTTGACCGGGCCGATTAACCATTCAATTAAGTCAACATAATGGCTGGCCTGATTCATGAAGGCACCGCCATCAAATTCCCATGTGCCCCGCCAGGCGGCTTGATCGTAATATTCTTGCGGTCGGGTCCAGAAAACATTGAGGTGAACCAGATGGATTTTACCAAACCGTTTTTCACTGACCGCCCGTTTCAGTAATTGTAATGTGGCGTTCAAGCGATTCTGTTTGACGACGAAGAGACGTTTTCCGGCTTTATCTGCGGCTTTGACCATGTTTTCGCCATCGGCCAGTCGTGTCGCCATGGGCTTTTCTGTGACGACATGAAAGCCTTTATTAAAGCAGGCAATGGCTTGTTCGGGATGCAGCCCGGAGGGGGTGGTCAGGATAATGATATCGGCAGTGATATTATCCAGCATCGCATTGAGGCTGCTAAAACCCGGGACGCCGGTTGTTTCTATCGCCGCTTTTAATACCGTTTGATCGTTATCACAGATTGCCACTAATTCAGCGTTTTCCTGATGTGTTGCCAGAGAATGAAAGTGATTTTTAGCAATTCTGCCACAACCCACTAAAGCGAATTTTATTTTTCGGTCTTTAATTATGTTAAGCATGGTTTGTCCTGGATTAAGCTTTGATCACGTTTGGGTGATTTGGGGAATATTTACCGCGGGTATCAACGATTAGTTTTGCGTTATTGATGATGAGTTCATAATTAAATTTGTCGTGATCGGTGGCTAAAATAACGCAGTCAAATTCTTTTAGGTTCTTTTCAGTGACAGGCTGGCTGATTAAGTTAAAATGGTGTTCACGCATTTTAGGGAATGCCGGGACGTGAGGATCGGAATATTCTACGTTGGCACCCAGTTCTTTTAATTTCTCCATGATATGTACCGAAGGGCTTTCTCGCATGTCATCGACATTCTTTTTATAGGCGATACCTAAAACTAAAATGCGGCTATTATTAATGGATTTATTCGCTTTATTCAGGGCTAAGACGGTTTTGGAAACAACATAGTCGGGCATGGATGAGTTGACTTCACCGGAGAGTTCAATAAAGCGGGTATTGATACCGTATTCTCTGGCTTTCCAGGTTAAATAGAAGGGATCAATGGGGATGCAATGACCGCCTAATCCCGGGCCGGGGTAATAGGGGACAAAGCCGAAAGGTTTGGTTGCAGCGGCTTTAATCACTTCATGGATATCAATGCCCATTTTGTCGGCAACCAGTTTCATTTCGTTGACTAAACCAATGTTGACCGCCCGGTGTATATTCTCAAGCAATTTAGTCATTTCGGCCGCTTTGGTTGAACTGACGGGAACCACCCGGTCAATGGCTTGTTGGTAAACGGCCATCCCGGCTTTTAAGCAGTTTTCAGTATGACCGCCAATGACTTTTGGGATGGTGCGGGTTTCGAAATCAGGATTACCAGGGTCTTCGCGTTCGGGTGAATAGACCAGGAAGATATCTTCACCCACGGTTAATCCGTTTTCTTCCACCCGAGGTAATAACTCCTCTTCGGTGGTGCCGGGATAAGTGGTACTTTCCAAGGAGAGGAGTTGTCCGGCTCTTAAATGGGGTTTTATCATTTCGGTGGTGTTAATCACGAAACTGATATCGGGTTCCCGGTATTTATTTAACGGCGTGGGGACGCAAAGAATAATCGCATCGCATTCGGTTATTTTTTCGAAATCTGTTGTAGCTTCAAAACCGGTATGGATGGCCTGATTAATTTTGGTTGCGGGAATATGTTCAATATAACTTTGACCTTGATTTAATTTATCTGTTTTTGCTTTATCAATATCAAACCCAATAACTTTAAAGCCAATATCGTTATATCTCAGCATTAAAGGTAGGCCAACATAGCCAAGGCCAACAATGGCAATAATGGCTGTTTTATTATCAAATTTATCGGTGAGAATGTTTAGTGATGACATATTTTGCCTTTAATATTATGACCTGAAAATGAACTTGTGAAAATAAATAATATTTCGCAGTTTTTAATTAGGATGCTATTTATTTTCACAAGTGCTATTTGGCAGATGAAACTTTAACAGGCTATTTTTAAATAGTTTACGTAAAGTCTATTGTTGAAATAATAAATAGTGAAATAATAATAAAGCTACCGCACTAGGTTATTGGTTCCCAGAAATCCATATAATTCTATAAATTCATTTAATATTTTGATTTTTCAGTGTTTTTTTTCTGCCGCTTGTCGTAGCAATAAGCAGGTAAAGATAAGGTTTATTAATGATTATTAAAAAGAGTAAACTGTCAGCCCTTCTGGGTCAAGCCTGACAGAATACTTGTTTGATGAATTGATAGAATAAGGTTAGGCGATCTTGATATTTGTATTACCGCCCATGAAGCGGTAGCCAGATGACCAGACGTAAGCCGCCTAATGGGCTGTCTTCAGCACGTACCCAGCCGCGGTGCTGGCTAACGGCGGTTTCAACAATCGCCAGGCCAAGGCCTGTGCCGCCGGATTCCCGGTCGCGGGCTTCGTCTGTACGGTAGAAAGGACGGAATATGTGTTCGCGGTCTTCCGGGTTGACGCCTGGGCCATCATCATCAACGGTAATGGTGATCCCTTGATGATCAGCATGGAATGTGACCGCAATATGGTGGTGGGAGTAGCGTAAGGCATTACGCACGATATTTTCAAAAGCACTGCCAAGCGCTAATGGGTTGCAGTAAATGGTCCAGGAGCCCGGTGGTAAGGTTGCCTCAAGGGTTTTATCCATTTGTTCAGCTTCGAAGATGGCGTTATCAAGAATATCGTTCCATAAATCGGTTATTTTGATATTTTCCCGCAGGAGTTCGTTTTTATGCTGGCTGCGGGAGAGCACTAGCAGATCGTTAATCATGCTGTCCAGACGTTGGGCTTCTGTCTCGATTCTTTCCAATTCTTTGCTTTCACCGTGGCGGCGGCGAAGTAATGCCGTTGCCAGTTGCAGACGGGTAAGAGGCGTGCGCAGTTCATGGGAGATGTCGGAGATGAGCCGTTGTTGTGCTGTAACCATTCTCTCTAATACCCTGATCATTTGGTTAAAGCTGTTACCTGCCGCCAAAAACTCTTGTGGTCCAGCTTCCAATTCGGGATGCTGACGCAGATTACCTTTCGCAACGTCGTCTGCGGCATTTTTTAATTTACGGGCAGGTTTGGCTAAACTCCATGCCAGCCATAATAGTAATGGCGCACTGATTAACATGGTGGCCGTTAATAATAATAGTGGCCGGTCAAACATCAGGTTAATAAAGTCTGATTGCGGGCTGTTCGCCGGGCGAACTAAATAAAGTTGGTAATGATCTTCCCCATCCCGGATAGAAAATGGTCCTAACATCTCAGAACGGCCATATTTTTTCTTTTTCGGATGATCCGCGTTATCGGATTGGCCGATAAAGTTGCGGACAACTTGCATTTCGCTTCTCTGGGCACCAATAATCCGTCCTTCACTCGTCGCCAGTATTAGGCGTTGTCCTGGTGGTGCCCATTTTTCAATTGCGCGAAATAAACGGCGCCACCAAAGTAAATCATTAGCCGGATCTTGAGCTAATTCTGCTTCAATATGTTGTTCCAGCATGACGCCCTGCCGGTATTCATTTTCCAGCAGGGAGGTTAGTTGCCGGGAATCCAGTTTCGGCACCATTAAGACCAACATCAGGACTAATGCCAGGGTAAACCAGAAAATGGCGAAGATGCGTGCTGTTAGACTGTTTATCATGTTGGGGAAATCATTAAATATCCGCGGCCACGTAACGTTTTAAACCATTGCAGGCCATCCTCCCGTTCAGGTAATTTACGGCGCAGGTTGGAAATATGCATATCAATTGCCCGGTCAAACGGAGTCAGTCGTTTACCTAATACTTCCTGGCTCAGTTGTTCGCGGGAAACAACTTTGCCTAAGTGTTGAGCCAATAAATAGAGTAGGGTGAATTCAGTCCCGGTTAAATCTAATATTTGATTAGCAAAGCTGGCTTCCTGTCGGCCTGGGTTTAAGTGCAGTTTATCAACCTGAACGGGAGGAGGGCCGTTTTCTGTCTGTTGCTGTTCACTCCAGTTTGAACGGCGCAGAATAGCGCGTATACGTGCTACCAATTCACGATCGTTAAATGGTTTGGCGAGATAGTCGTCTGCCCCTAATTCCAGTCCCAGAACACGATCTAAATCGCTTCCACGTGCTGTCAGCATAATCACCGGGGTTTGATGGTCTAGCCGGAGTTCTTTCAGCGTTGTAATGCCATTTTTACGCGGCATCATAATGTCGAGTAATAGCAGATCAATTGAATCGTCAAGGAATTTTAATGCCTGCTCTCCGTCATGAGCGATAACAACGTTAAATCCTTCCATTTCAAGTAATTCTTTTAATAGTGATGTCAGTTCTCGGTCATCATCAACTAATAGGATTTTATGCATTGATTACTTCCTCCAAGAGCAAAATACGATAACGAACTTTGCTATTCCACGACTTTACGTTCTTTTACAAGCTCTGACGCTAGTTTGCAGCCACGTAGGTATAGTTGTCTACAATTTGAATCGAATAGCATCGTTCGGGGAAACGAGGAGTTGTTTAATGCGTAACATAGCAGTGTCAGTTTTAGCGTCAATATTTGTTCTTGGTTCGACGGCATCTTTAGCTGAAACAGCAAGTATAGTACACGCTGCTACGATACCGGGTCATTGTGTACCTTGTGGTTATAAAAGTGAGGGGAACCATCATTACCGTAATAGTGAAATCGGTGATAACGACCATATGTTTAATGGTATTACTTTGACTGAGCAACAGCGTCAGCAAATGCGTGATTTGATGGGGCAAAAACATCAACAGCATTCATCAATGTCCATGAGTCGTGCAGAACGTGAAGAGATGCGTAAGCTGGTCACTGCGAAAGATTTTAATGAAGTGGCAGTAAAGGCTCAGGTTGAAAAGATGCTCAAATATAATGTTGAACGTCAGGTAGAAATGGCCCGTATTCATCATCAGATGTATCAGTTGCTGACTCCTGAGCAGCAGGTGCAATTGGAGCAACATCATCAGCAGCGTATGTCTCAGTTACCGAACTGATTTGTAATACCCATAGCAGTTAAGCAGTAAAGTAAATAGTAGCAAACGAAATTTTTCCTTGCCATAGACACCATCCCTGTCTTTCAGGCCCTTTTTAGGGCCTTTTTTTTCAGTCACTTACAACGCATTTCTTTGTAAAACAACAACATAAAAAAGTATGAGGGGGTTGGAAAGTATACGAAAGTTTTTGAGTGTGGACGCTTGGTGGACGTTCGCCACACTCTCTAGCTTTATTCTACTTCTATCCCACCCTTAAGAGGGTTTAATGTAATGGCATGTTGCAGATAGTCCGGGGCAAGGTGTGCATAGACCATTGTTTGGATTATGCTGGCGTGTCCTGATATCTGTTGTAATGCAATTATATTCCCTCCATTCATCATTAAGTGGCTGGCAAAAGTGAGCCTGAGGACATGAGTTGCTTGTCCTTTAGGTAAGTCGGGCTTTACTACATGTAAGATCTTACAGAAATTTATGTAGTCAACATTGAACAGCTTGCCCATTTTCTTTTTGCCGCGAATTTCTTTCTCTAATTTGTCAGAAATGGGAACGATGCGTTGATCTCCATTTTTGGTATTTAGAAAAATTACACGGCCTTTTAGTACCTGTTGAGCGGCCAGACTTTCCGCTTCCCCCCAGCGAGCGCCAGTGCTAAGGCAAAGTAAAGCCAGCTTTTTTTCCTCTTTATTTAGAGAATTAAGCAGTAGTTCTATCTCTGGTGTTGTGAGATAGGTCATAGCAACATTTTTCTCGCTTATTCCATCAGCCAGCCGTTTTCCCCGATGTTCCATGATGACTCTCTTTGTGAGGTGACCTATTGTGGGGTTGTTAAGCTGCCTCATTGTTTTGGTGAGATGTCGCTTCTCTATTGCTCCATTGTCTGTGTTTTGTCCGTAATATAGCCACCAAATATTGATGAAATCACTCAGTTGTGTCTTATCATTCGTGGTGGATGGTTCACTAAATAAAGCACGTTAATTCGGCAACAGTGGTCGTAGTGGTCTATGCTGTTGCGCCAGAGGTAATCCCCAGCTAGGTTGATATGCTCCTACCCCAGCGATAACAGATACTGCAATAGTGACTTATCGAGGGTACTTTCCTGTTCGGCCTTGATAAATGAAGATGGTTCAACCGTAAAGGTGGTCGTCGCCAACTGACGTGGAAAAAGCTGAATCTGATCCTGAAAATGATGGGTTATCCAACGAAATGGAAAACCCGATCAATATTCAGGGCTCGCTGAATATGTGTGGGGGTTCTGATCTGTTGGGAGCCGGATGCGGTAGTTCCGCACGTCCGGTTCTAAGGAGGGGTCCGTCCGGGTAACCGGCGGGTCTACTCAACTCAAGCCCCAATTAACAAACTTAAGAAGCGAAAAATGACGTCATTGTTTGACATCATAATGGGACCAAAATAGAATGATATCATCAAATGACGTCAATGGGATGAAAGATGATTAAGGTTAAAGAGCTGAGTTCAAAGCACCGCAAGATCCTTGCGGATGTGCTGACCATCCCGCCGAAATCCGGCATAAAATGGGCTGATGTAGTCAGCCTGATTAACAAACTGGGGGGGAAGATCAAGAACGGCAACGGATCACGCCGGAAGTTTATCCTCATGGGCTCAGTCTATCAGACTCATCAACCTCATCCTGGTAACGTAATGGATAAAGGCGCAGTCAATGGCCTTCGTGAGTGGTTCGAAAATGTAATAGGAGTCGAACATGATTAAAAGCAACAACATTATGACTATCGACGGCCATCCCGCTTCTGTTACCTACGAAGCAGAAATTAGGGCCTTTCGCGGCAAATTTCTGGATGTCACCGGATATTGTGATTTCGTATCAAACAGTATTGACGGGCTTGAAAAAGAGGGACAAATCTCACTGGCTGAATATATAGAAACGTGCGAGGAAGAGGGAATTAACCCATTCAAGGAAGAGGGCAAGCTAAAATCTTTTACTCTTCGTTATCCTGGCTGGCTGGAAGCTCGCTTGACTGCGGTGACAATATCACACGCAGTCTCAAAGAACCAGTTCATAGTTCAGCTGCTTGAGCGGGAACTTCAATAAAATAGATAACGCCGGACAGTGACGAAACTTGTTTTTATTGCTGCTTGGGGTTGTTGGGGTCTACTCAACCACCCCAGCGATAACAGATACTGCAATAGTGACTTATGTTAATCATAAACTTAACCGTCAGTTATTAAAAATGTAGTTAATGTGGGCTATACTGGTCCCTACATTTGTTGGTTTTTTACTTTTGCTTAATGCTTTGAAGTGATCTGCGGTGTTTCGTCATTGTCGCCGTAGAGAACAATCTCTGACGTGTCGATTTCATCTTCCAGTTGGCGCAAGTCGTAGTTCGTCTGTAAGCGCATCCAAAACGCTGGAGTTACGCCGATGTTTTTAGCAAACTAGCGAACGCCAACCCCCCAAATCCTCCAGCATGTTGGATACCATAACGCCCGGATGAGAAACAATAGCTTGTCTCATTAGTGATAATCCTCCAAGTTTAAAGTATAAGCATCACCATTTTTAAATTCGAACATGATGTGCCAGTTATGTTCTGATAGTTAACAGCGATTTATGATTTTCATATCGAAGATCATCGTTATCATAAATCAGGCTGCAATTCAGACCTGCTAACTATAATTTCCCATAAGTAGCGTGGAAATTTTTAAGTGTGGACACTTTTGAGTGCTACGGTTGCTTAACAACGTAGCATCCGCCCGCTCAAAGAAGATGACGGGGGTGATTCATCTGTTGATGAAGGATACGCGCAATCAGAATATCGGTATCCCGGATAGTATAGAAAACCGTGTGGCGGTGAAACTCAACCCGCATTACACCTGGGACAGATGGGTATTCCCTCCCTATATGTGGCATCTCAGCTAGCGTGTCAAAAAATGCTTCCAGTGCCTCCGTATAATGGTCAGCTTGAGCTTCACTGAACTGCAAAAGTGTATAATCATAAATCCCAGCAAAATCTTCAGCAGCCTGATCCGTGAGCTTATACATTATGTCTGCGTTTCCGTTGTTCCGCTATATCCCGTAGGGTCAGCGAGCTTTCCCCACTTTCCAAGCCAGCAATAACCGCCTTGCGTACAATCTCATCGTAAGTTTCTTGTTGCTCCAGCAAACGCAGAGCTGAACGCATAAC
This sequence comes from Photorhabdus sp. RM323S, assembly GCF_042879375.1. Classification (NCBI taxonomy): domain Bacteria; kingdom Pseudomonadati; phylum Pseudomonadota; class Gammaproteobacteria; order Enterobacterales; family Morganellaceae; genus Photorhabdus; species Photorhabdus sp. RM323S. The sequence continues at coordinate 27,580 of NZ_JBHFKZ010000002.1, read as the reverse complement.
TTCACTGGCATTTCCATAACGACCACTTTCAATCATGTGCTGTACGAACCTGTCAAGCTGTTCGCCCATACTGACAGTAGTAATTTTTCTCATATCTCACCAATGTATTAATAGTTAATACGTCAAGTATACGGCAGATCAGGCCGCATTACCAACGTTCTGCTTAGTCCTACCAACCCGATCAGTAATGTTATCATCTTGATATTTTGGGCTGTTGCTGCCAAAAAACACTATATTTGCACTTTCTGCAACCCACGAAAACGGGTATAACGGTGTCTGTGATGTTGCTTCGCATCCGCAAAACTGCGCTCTATCACCTCCTTTCGTCGTTTGTAGATCTTTATTCCCCCATAGGGTTAATCGGTTTTCTCTGGCCTGTTCTTTACTGGTCTCCCAGATATGGCGGGTTATCATTTTTTTGTTTTCTTTGAAAACAACATTGTTGTTATAGGCTATTGTGCTAATGTGACAACACAAATGACAACATGAACTAAGGAGGATGAATGGAGACGATTCATTTTCGTATTGATGAAGAAACCAAGCGTTTAGCCATGCAAACTGCCAAACGCCATCAGACAGACTTAACAAAGTTAATGAGACAAAAAGCCGAAGAGTTGGCGAATGAAGAACGTGAGTATCAAAAAAATACCCATGTTCACTGGTTAGAAGCGGAAATTGAGAAAGCAATTGACCGATGTGAAAACGGCTTGGCTCATTTTATTGATGATTCAGAAAGTCATCGCCGGATGGCTCTACTGCGTAATAAGTTGAGCAGGGGATAAAGTGATACGTATTTCATGGGAAGAAACCGCCCACACTGACCGGGAGCAAATTTATCTCTACTTCTTTGAACAGGCTGAGTTGTTATTGGCTGATGAAATTAATACAAAATTTTCGGAAATGGCTGAACTTTTGAAAGTTAGCCCATATGTAGGCATAAAGGCTCGTAACAGCCCAGATGAACGTTATAGAAAACTCGTTGTCCCTCATTTTCCTTTCATCATGCTCTACCGTTACGATGAGGATATAGAAAATATAAAAATTCTCAGAATATTGCACACCTCCAGAAGAATAACCGGGCTTTTTTAAGTTACTTACAACACATTTCTTTGCAAAACAGCAACATAAAAAGTATGAGGGGGTTAGAAAGTATACGAAAGTTTTTGAGTGTGGACGCTCTCTAGCTCAACCCCTCCATTAAGAGGATTTAATGTAATGGCGTGTTGCAGATAGTCCGGGGCAAGGTGTGCATAGACCATTCTGTCAGCACCGCCATTGTTGGGCTGGCCTGTACAGCGGATGATGCTGATACCAAAATCTTTCCCTCCTCCCTCCGGCAGGTTTTTTTATTGTTGTTATTCTAACCAATCCTGTTTATCTTATTTCATTTAACTTAAGTGGATTTGATTGTTCATTTGTTTTTTGAAAGGGAAATGATATGTCTGGTAATGAGGTAAAAGATAGGCGTCCGATAAAAACACGTAATGCAATATGGGTCGGGAAAACGGCTAAATGGCTGCAATATAGAGGGGTGACACCAAATGGCATATCTGTTGCCAGTGTTGTTTTTGCTGTATTAGCTGGGTTGTGTTTTGCGGTTTGTTTTCTGATCAGACCTTTCTGGCTAACTTCAATTTTATTGATTACTGGGGCGCTACTTATTCAAGCCAGGCTAATGTGTAATTTATTGGATGGGGTGGTTGCTGTTGAAGGAGGATTGAAGACGGCTGCCGGCGCTGTTTTTAATGATCTTCCAGATCGTATTGCGGATTCTTTTATTCTGATTGGATTGGGATATGGTTTAACACTTTTTCCATTTGCGATTTCTCTTGGCTGTATTGCTGCATTATTGGCTGTTTTGACAGCTTATATTCGTTTATTAGGTGGTACTTGTGGTTTACCTCAGCGTTTCCTTGGCCCCATGGCGAAACAGCACCGGATGGCATTAATTACGGTTGGTTCAATCGTCGCCGCTTTTTTATCTCAGTTATGGGGCCAGTATCTTTTGTTTGCGATATTAGTTGTTATTACATTAGGTTGTCTCTGGACATGTATTCGGCGAACCAGAGTCATATTGGCTGAGTTGCAAGAGAAGGATGCTTGTAATGAATAGATCACAAGAAGTGACATTGGTAAGTAAAGGGATGGGCTCTTTTCTGTCCGGGCTTTGCCGTTTATTAACCGGGGTGAGTATTCGTTGGATTGGGTGTAAGCCATCGGTAGTTGCCCGGATTTATTATGCCAATCACACCAGCCATTTGGATGGATTAGTTATTTGGGCCGGATTTCCCCGGGTATTACGCTATCGGGTGCATCCGGTCGCTGCCCGTGATTATTGGAGTAAGACGGGTCTGCGCAGATATTTTATCAATAAAGTTTTTCGGGCTGTCCTGATTGATCGCAAAGGGGAGGATGGTTTAAAAGAAAATACGCTTATACCAATGGAGGATGTATTGAGACGTGGGGAGTCTTTGATCTTGTTCCCGGAAGGGACGCGGGGAAGTGGCGAGCAAATCAATAAGTTTAAAGGTGGTCTGTATTATTTAGCCAAGAAATACCCTGATGTTGAGCTTATTCCTGTCTATCTGGAGAATTTAAACCGGGTTTTGCCAAAAGGTTCGGCACTTGTTGTTCCGGTTATTTGTTCGGCGACATTTGGCCAGCCTTTGGAAAAATTAGATGAAAACGAGGAAAAAGCTGATTTTCTACAGCGGGCTCGCCTGGCATTGGAGGCGTTAATACTATGACCATACTTAATAATAAATTGCTTTTGTTACTGGGTGGCATGTTTGTGCCGTTAATTGTTGCCAGTATTGTTGGGGCAATGTTGGCCTCTAAGCATTCAGGGGGAAGCCATCCGACAATTGAGAATCTGAATGCCCGCATCCGTGGTTGGTGGGGAATGTGCATTGTTTGTGTGTTGTCCGTCATTGTTGGGCCAATCGGTTCAGTTTTATTATTTGCAAGTATGTCATTTTTTGCTTTACGGGAATTTTTCACTTTGACACCAACACGACGAAGTGACCATGAGGCCATGTTCTGGTGTTTCTTTATTTTCATGCCATTGCAATATATTGCTGTTGGTATTCAGTGGTATGGCGTGTTTTCTATTTTCATTCCTGTTTATGTTTTCCTGTTTTTACCTGCCCGTATTGCTTTGGCTGGCGATACGACAAACTTTCTGGAGCGGACAGCTAAAATACAGTGGGGAATGTTAGTTGCTGTATTCTGTATTAGCCATGCGCCTGCTTTATTGATGTTGGATATTCCAGGCTATGAAGGGGAGAATGTCGAATTATTACTGTTTTTAATGATTGTGGTGCAGATGTCGGATGTTTTGCAGTATGTGTTTGGTAAATTGTTTGGTAAACATCCGATTGTGCCTAAGTTAAGCCCGAATAAAACCGTTGAAGGTTTTGCCGGCGGCATTTTGGCTTCCGTTTTATTGGGAATGTCACTTTACTGGGTAACGCCATTTTCTCCGTGGGAGGCAGGTTTGATGTCGTTGGCGATTACGTTGATGGGTTTTATCGGCGGTTTGTGTATGTCAGCGATAAAACGCGATAGTGGCATCAAAGATTTTGGTGAAATGATTGAAGGTCATGGCGGAATGTTAGACAGAATCGATTCTTTATGTTTTGCCGCCCCAGTATTTTTCCATCTGACACGTTATTTCTATACGTAGTGGAAAGATACCAGTGTAATGAATGAGGGTTATAGATGATTGATCAGTACTGTGGTGTAGGTTGCCACAGTGCTGGCCTCTTTTTTATTGCTGATAAGGCGTATTCCTGATCAGTATGAGGAGTCGCGGAGTTATAATTAAATTATTTTCAGTTAAATTGATCTCAAAAAGGGATCCATTGTTAATGCAGACTTGGTTTTTTACCGTATTATATGCAAGGTTGAATCAATTCAGCATGATTGCCTCAGTGCGCTGGGCGATAACAGGTTAAAAAGGCAGATTTCTGTTTCAGGCAAAGTGATAGCATACGAAGTCCGCCGTTAGCGGGTTTGCAATTATTACATCTACAAGTTTAGAGGTCATCATGATCAACGAGATCAAAAGAATCGGTGTCTTAACGAGTGGCGGTGATGCGCCGGGTATGAATGCGGCTATTCGTGGTGTGGTTCGTGCAGGATTAACCGAAGGGTTAGAGGTTTTCGGTATTTATGATGGCTATCTTGGCTTGTATGAAAACCGCATGAAGAAACTTGACCGTTTCAGTGTATCCGACATGATTAACCGCGGTGGTACTTTTCTGGGTTCAGCTCGTTTCCCTGAGTTCAGGGATGAGAAAGTTCGTGCTATCGCTATTGAGAACATGAGAAAAATCGGTCTTGATGCATTGGTAGTTATTGGCGGTGATGGTTCTTATCTTGGGGCGAAGAAACTGACCGAAGCCGGTTTCCCATGTATCGGTTTGCCGGGGACCATTGATAATGATGTGGCGGGTACGGACTATACCATCGGCTATTTCACCGCGCTAGAAACGGTTGTTGAAGCCATTGACCGTCTGCGTGATACTTCAACTTCCCACAAACGTATTTCCATTGTTGAAGTGATGGGGCGTTATTGTGGTGATCTTACTCTGTCAGCCGCTATTGCAGGGGGGTGTGAGTTTATCGTTTTGCCTGAAGTCTCATTTAGTCGTAATGAACTGGTGGCTGAGATTAAAGCAGGTATTGATAAAGGTAAACGCCATGCGATCGTTGCGATTACCGAGCATGTTTGTGATGTCTATGAACTTGCGCGGCATATCGAAAAAGAGACTCATCATGAAACCCGTGCAACCGTCTTAGGCCATATTCAGCGTGGTGGCTCCCCAGTCGCTTACGACCGTATTCTGGCTTCCCGTATGGGGGCATATTCCATTCAATTACTGTTGGAAGGTTATGGTGGCCGTTGTGTTGGTATCCAGAACGAGAAACTTGTTCATCATGACATCATTGATGCAGTGCAGAATATGAAACGTGTGTTTAAACAGGATTGGCTGGAAACTGCGAAAAAGCTGTATTGATCACGTCAATACAAGCAAATTTAAATCTGTTGCAGCCTCTCTGGAGGCTGTAATTACTTTTCAGTATATTCCTCTTGCATATAAGTAAATGTTTTTAATTATTTCTGAGTGATAACGCTTTCTGTCAGCCTTGAATTTCATAACAGTGAAAACAGTTTGTGGAGAGATTCAAATGAGAGTCAGATGGCATGTGGCATTGGCGTTACTGTTGATGACCGGTAGCAGTGTATGGGCAAAGAATCTTCAACTTCTTAATGTTTCCTATGATCCAACCAGAGAGTTATATCAGCAATATAATCAAGCTTTCAGTGATTATTGGCAGCAGAAAACCGGGGATAAAGTGACAATCCGGCAATCTCATGGCGGTTCCGGTAAGCAGGCAACATCTGTTATCAATGGCCTTGAGGCGGATGTGGTGACACTGGCTCTGGCCTATGATGTGGATGCCATTGCCGAGCGTGGCCGGATAGATAAAGGATGGATTAAGCGTTTACCCGATAATTCTGCTCCTTATACTTCAACAATTGTTTTTCTGGTGCGGAAAGGCAATCCAAAACAAATTAAAGACTGGCCGGATTTAATTCGTCCAGGTGTGGCTGTTGTGACACCAAATCCAAAAACATCAGGCGGCGCACGCTGGAATTATCTGGCTGCGTGGGGCTATGGGTTGGCGCATAACAATCAGGATCAGAATAAAGCCAAAGCGTTTGTTAAAGCGCTTTACCAGAATGTTGAAGTGCTGGATTCCGGCGCGCGAGGAGCGACCAATACTTTTGTTGAACGTGGGATCGGCGATGTCTTAATTGCCTGGGAGAATGAAGCTTTATTGGCTATCAATGAGCTTGATAAAGATAAATTCGAAATTGTGACACCCAGCGTTTCAATCCTTGCTGAACCGACAGTTTCTGTTGTTGATAAGGTAGTGGATAAACGTGGCAGTCGTCAGTTGGCAACGGAATACTTGCAATACCTTTACTCTCCTGTTGGGCAGGAGATAGCGGCTAAAAACTATTATCGCCCACGTGATAAAGCCATTGCCGATAAATACCGGGCCTTTTTCCCGGAATTGACGTTATTTACGGTCGATAAAGTATTTGATGGCTGGGGAAAAGCGCAAAAAGTGCATTTTGTGACTGGCGGTGTATTTGATGAGATTATTCAACGTCAGCAGTGAATAACCGCCGTAGGTGTACGGCGGACAATGATCACTAAAATTTGAATCAGGCTCTTTTCGCTGCGGCGGCGGCTTTTACGATAACAGCGAAAGCGTCAGCTTTCAGGGAAGCGCCGCCAACCAGTGCACCGTCAATATCCGGCTGGGTGAATAATTCAGCCGCGTTACCTGCGTTCACAGAACCACCGTACTGGATAATCACTTGCTCTGCGATTGCCGCGTCGCTCTTCGCAATGTGGTCACGAATAAATTTGTGCACAGCCTGAGCTTGCGCTGGGGTTGCTGATTTACCGGTACCAATCGCCCAAACGGGTTCGTAAGCGATTACCGCATCTTGGAAGGCTTCTACACCTAATGTGTTCAGAACAGCATCAATTTGTCTTGCGCATACGGTTTCAGTTTGGCCGGCTTCATTTTCCTGTTCAGTTTCACCGATACACAGAACCGGGATCAGACCTTGTTCTTTAAGAACGGCAAATTTTTTCGCAATGAATTCGTCACTTTCTTTATGGTAAGTACGGCGTTCAGAGTGGCCGATAATGATGTATTCTGCGTCAATGTCTTTCAGCATTTCAGCGGAAGTTTCACCGGTAAATGCGCCAGACAGGTTGACGTCAACATCTTGTGCGCCCAGAGCCATGTGGCTGCCAATCAGCGCTTGTTTAGCCTGAGAGAGATAAAGTGCTGGTGGCGCGATAGCGACTTCACAGCCAGCAATATGGTTCAGTTCTTTACGCAGGCCAGTGATAAGCTCGTTGACCATATGGGTGCTGCCATTCAATTTCCAGTTACCCATAACTAATGGATGTCGCATGTTTTTTCCTCCAACCAGAGAATTTTTAAGTAGTGGATTGAATGAAATTCATTCTTGGGATCAAGTCGTTAGATCAGTGGTCCACAGTATAGTGATCATTACAAACAATAGCTTTGCTTTTTATCACTAATTTTGATTAGTTTTCTGGTCCAGATAACGATAGCTTAATCGGTTCAATGGCAAAAGTAAGCGCTTTTTCGCGACTGTTTACCACAATATAGAGAATGGCGCCGATATTGTGGCGGTAAAATGGCAATTTTTTGCTGTTTTTCAGTAAATTATCAATATTTTCTTTGCCTTGCTCCGGTGAAAGGGTCGGATTAAAATGGCGCATTAACGCTATCATGTACTGCTCTGTCAGAATTTGATTTTTCTGAGTTTCTGTTTCATTTTCTGAGAGCAGTAATGTCAGTTGCAGACTTTTGATTTTTTCACTTCCCCGTTCCAATACCGCCGAGGAGTAAAGTTTCTCATTGATTTTGCTGGCTGCCCGTGTCAGTGGCAGATAAATGTCTTTGCCGGTAATGACCCGATACTCGTGTAGTGGCAATGCCGGGTTGCGGCGATTATATTTTTCACGAAACTGCGGAATGGTTTCATCAAAAGAGGGGGCATTTGGCAGAAGGTAGGCCGCTTGTACGATGGGGCCAGTTGTTTTGGATTTATCGGCATGGGTTACTAACGGTAAGCCCGCGCTGCTTGCCATTAACGTTATCGCCAGAAATTTATAAATGTCCATTTTCATGTTGCCGCTCGCTTGGGTTAAACTGCACCGAAAAATAGAATACACGATTGGAAAAGAATAGATGACATTACAACAATGGGGTTTTTCATTTAAAGGGCGAATTGGGCGACGGGAATTCTGGATTGGCATCGGTGTTTGTCTGGCCTTGATGTTTGTTATCTTGACTATTCAGGGAATGAGTTCTTTGACCATGCACTATGCTGTTTTTGCGCTGGTTTTGGTAATGTATCCCGCAGCGGCAATAATGACGAAGCGTTTGCATGATCGCAATAAACGAGGAGGCTGGTCGCTGCTTTTATTGCTGGCATGGTTGCTGATTGCCGCTGATTGGGGTGGAATGGAACCCTTTTGGCAATGGGGGATTGGCCGTTTTATCCCCACATTAATCATCGTTATGATGGTGCTTGATTGCGGTGTATTCCGTGGCACGGATGGGCCAAACCAGTTTGGTGAGGGGGCAGAAAAAGTGGATTTTATTTCTGCCAAAGATGATTAAAATTACCAGTACTGTTCGCTGGTGATATGCCCTGGTTTGCGGCGCAGGTGTTTTGCCATTCCACGCTGCTCTTTTAGCCGTTGTTGGGTATCTTTCACCATTTGGGGGTTACCGCATAGCATAATATGGCTGTTGTCGCTGTTCATCGGCAGCCCGACAGCCGCCTCAAGTTCGCCATTTTCAATCAATGCCGGAATACGGCCAGTTAATGAGCTAGGATTTTGCTCGCGGCTGACAATCGTCTGAATTCGTAATTTGCCATTGAAGCGCTGCACTAATTGTTCCATTAAGGGCAGGTAGCTTAAATCTTGTGTTAGCCTGACTGCATGCACTAATACGATGTTCTCGAATCTGTCCAGATAATCCCCTTGCTGAAGGATTGACAGATAAGGGCCAATGGCTGTCCCCGTTGAAAGCATCCATAATGTTTTGCAATCCGGTATTTCATCAAGAATAAAAAATCCGGCGGCTTGTTCTGTAACTAATAGGTCATCACCGGGTTGCAGTGCTGCTAATCGTGGGCTGAGTTTGCCTTCAGGAACCGTCACTAAATAGAATTCAAGATTATTATCTGTCGGCGCATTAACGTAAGAGTAGGCCCGTTGAACCCGTTCATCCTCTATTTCCAGCGCTAGTTTAGCGAATTGACCCGCGGTAAACTCTTCAACCGGTGCATGCATCCTGATGCTGAATAAGGTATCCGTCCAGTGAATCACTTGTGTGACTTTTCCTGTAATCCAGTTTGCCATTGGGATTAATCTCCTATCCTGAAACCCCGGAACAGTTTGTTTTTATGCCGTGATTTTAGTCTATCGATATAAATACCATTATCGATTCTGTGTCATAGGGAAATGAATCTGTTTTCTTAATTTCTGGTTTGAATAGTTGAGGTTATCTTAATAGCCGATAAGAATTTCAGTAGAAAATTCAGAAAACTAACAGTTTGCCATGCTATAGATTTTATCTATAAATGTAGAGATAAATTATCAAAGGAATATTCTGATCCTATCTACGAGATAATAAAAAGTTTGTCGAAATTAGGCTTTACGTTAGATCTTAATGTTCGATTCAGTTTTAAAAGAAAATTTCTGAAAATAGGAAAGAAATAGAATTTCAAAGGGTGGAAAATTCCACCCTTTCTTTATCTTTCTATCTATCAGCAAATCTTAGTTTTTATCTTCCCAGACTTGCGCGCGGGCAACCGCTTTTTTCCAGCCATTGTATTTGTAATTACGCTCGGTGGTTTCAATACCCGGACGGAATTCTTTCTCAATGGTGGCTTTGCTTTTCACTTCATCCAGATCTTGCCAGTAGCCTACAGCCAATCCGGCGAGGAATGCGGCTCCTAGTGCAGTGCTTTCACGCACTATAGGGCGTTCTACGCGGGTACCTAGGATATCTGATTGGAATTGCATCAGGAAGTTATTAGCAACGGCACCTCCGTCTACACGCAGGGCTTGCAATCGGGTACCTGCATCCGCTTGCATGGCATCCAGTACATCACGGGTCTGATAGGCAATGGATTCCAGTGTTGCACGGATAATGTGATTGCTGTTTGTGCCACGGGTCAGGCCGAAAATGGCACCACGGGCGTAAGGGTCCCAGTAGGGCGCGCCAAGACCGGTAAAAGCGGGAACCACATACACGCCGTTGCTGTTTTTAACTTTGGTGGCAAAGTATTCGGAGTCAGCCGCATCAGCAATAAGTTTCAGCTCATCACGCAGCCACTGAATAGAGGCACCACCAACGAAAACCGCACCTTCAAGCGCATAGTTCACTTCGCCGCGGGGACCACAGGCAATGGTTGTCAGTAAGCCGTGGTTGGAGCGTACGGCATCTGTACCCGTGTTCATCAGCAGGAAACAGCCTGTTCCGTAGGTGTTTTTCGCCATACCGGGCTGGACACAAAGCTGACCATACAGTGCTGCCTGTTGGTCACCGGCAATGCCGGCGATGGGGATCCGGGTGCCGCCTTTACCGCCAATGTTGGTCTGACCATAAATCTCAGAAGATGAATGAACAGTGGGTAGCATGGCTCGTGGGATTTGTAACTCATCAAGAATATGTTGATCCCACTCCAGATTGTGAATATTGAACAGCATCGTACGGGACGCGTTGGTGTAGTCCGTAACGTGGACACGGCCCTGGGTCATTTTCCATACCAGCCAAGTGTCTACAGTACCAAACAGTAGCTCGCCTTTTTCTGCCCGCTCACGGGCACCTTCAACATGATCCAGAATCCATTTTGCTTTGGTGCCAGAGAAGTAAGGGTCCACGACCAATCCTGTGTTCTGGCGAATATATTCTTCCAGACCTTCTTTTTGTTTCAGTTTGGTACAGGCATCTGCGGTACGACGACATTGCCAAACAATGGCATTGTAGATGGGTTTACCGGTTTCCTTTTCCCAAATAATTGTTGTTTCACGTTGGTTGGTAATGCCAATGCCGGCAATCTGATCAGAACTAATATCCGCTTTCGCTAGTACTTCTACCAGCGTTGAGCTTTGGGTTGCCCAAATTTCCATGGGATCATGTTCGACCCAGCCCGGTTTAGGATAAATTTGAGTAAATTCTCTTTGGGAAATAGAGATAATATTGGCATCGTGATCAAGAATGACTGCCCGGGAACTGGTCGTTCCCTGATCAAGAGCGACAATATATTTTTTCTCAATCATATTTTTTGTTGTCATGATAATAACCTGTTCTGGTAATGCTCTACTTTAGGCTTTCTTTTTGTTTTGGTCTTTAGTCTTGTTGGCATCAGATGGTAAATGGCGGCCAATAAGTTTGCGGTAGCCGAATGCTCCTATAATACCGCCGATAATCGGTGCGGTCAGAGTAACCAGACAGTAAGGGATTTCACGTCCACCAGTCAGGGCGATATCTCTCCAACCTGCCAGATAAGCAACGAGTTTAGGACCAAAGTCACGGGCTGGGTTCAGGGCGAAGCCGGTTAATGGGCCAAAGGCGCCACCAATAACGGCAATCAGAATACCAATCAATAACGGAGCCAGAGGCCCGCGCGGAACACCGTTACCATCGTCAGTCAGTGACAGAATCAGACACAGTAGCGCTGCGGCAATGATGGCTTCTACCATAAATGCTTGAGAAATAGATAGTGATGCCATCGGGTAAGTGGAGAATACACCTGCTGTAAACAGGCTTTCAGGGGTACCGCGAACGATATTATGGACTTGCTCGTAATCAAGGAATACGCTGTAGTACATCATATAGATGATAGCGGCAGCGATAAAACCACCGATCATTTGGGCAATAATAAAAGGAACGACTTTTTTGCCCTCGAAACGGGCAAACAGCCATAAGGCAATTGTCACCGCCGGGTTAAGGTGACCACCGGAAACACCTGCGGTGAGATAAACTGCCAGTGCGACACCCATCCCCCAAATAATACTGATTTCCCACAAGCCCAGTTGTGCGCCAGCAATACGGGCAGCGGCAACACAACCTACGCCAAAGAAAACCAATAGTGCGGTACCAAGAAACTCAGCGATACATTGTCCGGTTAATGTCGTGCTAGTGGTTTGGCTCATATGTTCTATCCTACGAAGAAGATTTTAGAGTGGTAATTATTTTCGCCTTTCAGCATTGAAAGGAAGGTGTTGTAAATTTATCGTTAATGCGCGGAAACGAGAAATAGCGAAATTGAAATGTGTGTGTTGTGTCAACAAAATGAGCAATTCCGCATTTTTCTGGCGTTTTGCTAAAAATTAAAGTGTAAGGCACTTTGTAGTTTTTATTTGATAGTTATTTTTCAAGTGTTGGGGATGTTGCTAGACAGGGGCGCTTCGGCTACATACAATCAGACGATTGCTTATAAGGGGGAACCGAGAATGTCATTTGAAGTTTTTGAAAAGCTGGAAGCCAAGGTTCAGCAGGCGATTGATACTATTACCCTGCTACAAATGGAAATTGAAGAATTAAAAGAAAAAAATAAGTCTTTGTCTCAGGAGATTGAAACCGCAGCCAGCAGCCGCGAGTCTCTGGTTCATGAGAATGAGCAATTACAACAAGAGCAGCAAGTATGGCAGGAGCGTTTGCGTGCCTTGTTAGGCAAAATGGAAGATGTCCAGTAATTACACATTGCTGGCAGACAAAAAAGGGCGATCCAAAAAATCGCCCTTGGTTTTATTACGCTGTCGTTAGATGATCTCTTCATCTTCGCTGTCATCAAGTGCCAATGGCTCTTCGGATAGAATGATACCCGTATTGTCAGCATACAGATAATCGCCAGAGAAGAAGGTTACACTACCGAAATTTACCCGGATATCGCTTGCACCGGTTCCTTCATCACGACAACCGGCAGGGATGGCCGCTATAGCCTGAATACCAAGGTCGAGCTCTGCCAATTGGTCAACCTGACGTACTGCACCGTAAATGACGATGCCTTCCCATCCATTTTGCACAGCGAGTTGTGCCAGTTCTGCGTCAATCAATGCCTGACGTACAGAACCACCACCATCTATCAGTAAAATACGGCCGTGACCGTTGTCTTCAAGTAGGTCGTAAATTAACCCGTTGTCTTCAAAACATTTGACTGTGATGATTTGACCACCAAATGAAGTACGCCCACCAAAATTGGAGAACATAGGCTCTACCACATTTACTTCTTCTTGATAGATGTCACAAAGCTCGGAAGTATCATATTTCATAGGATTTACGTCTGGTTAAGGTATGGAACAGTAAGTATATCCCTTTCAGGCTGATGTTAGCAAAATCATCAATAATTAAGAACAAGCCCAGCCGAAAACAGAATGTTAGTCAGCAATGCCGCTTTAACCATGTGTTCCAGCATTGGGCGGATGCCTTCTGGTGTGGGTTCATTAAACACATGCCACATGTGTTTGATTAACAAAGGTAATGCGAGCAGGAACAGCCAACCGGACCAGCCCGGCAGGTTTTGTATGGTAAACAAGACCAAACAGAAGATTGCTCCGATGATGAGGCAGGCATGGTAGTAGCGGGCTTTTTGGGGGCCGAGGCGGACAGCAAGGGTGTTTTTGCCATTCCGTTTGTCATCTTCAATATCACGCAAATTGTTAATATTTAAAACAGCAGCGGAAAGAAGACCACAGGCGGTGGCTGGCAGCATAACAATTGAGTCAAAAAAACCCGCTTGAAGGTAATAAGCCCCGGCAACACTTAACCAGCCAAAGAATATCAATACGGAAATATCGCCAAGTCCTATATAGCCATAGGGTTTTGTGCCGACGGTATAGGTAATTGCGGCAACAATTGCCAGCAGACCAAGGACCAGAAAACCGAATATGTCCCTGGGTTTTTCACAAGCAACGGCAATAAGGGCAATGCCGGACAGGCAAGCCAACAGCACCGTAATCTCTAGCGCTTTTTTCATCTGTGAGGCGGTGATAACGCCTTTTTGCATACCGCGTAGTGGCCCGATACGTTTTTCAGTATCACTTCCTTTGATAACATCGCCGTAATCATTGGCAAGATTGGACAGGATTTGTAATATCGCTGCTGTTAACAGAGCCAGTAAGGCGACAGGCAGCTTGAAATGTCCTGTCCAGACAGCAAGGGCGGAGCCGGTAATAATGGCTGCGAGGGCGAGTGGTAGCGTTTTAGGGCGTAAACTCTCTAGCCATGCTTGAGTTTGACTGACGGAAGTTGGTGAGTTCATTTCTACGTTAACTTACTCCTTCAAATATTATAAAAAATAAATGGGAGGCAAGCCTCCCATCAATAATTATAGCGGATAAGAAACCGTATATTACGATTATAGGATAAATCGGCTCAGATCTTCATCTGCAACCAGCTCATCTAAATGTTCTTTGACGTAATTGGCATCAATATCAACTGATTGACCAGGACGTTCGCTGGCGTCAAAAGAGATATCTTCCATCAATCGCTCAAGAACAGTATGCAAGCGACGGGCACCGATATTTTCGGTTGATTCGTTTACCCGCCATGCCGATTCAGCGATTTTGCGGATGCCATCAGCGGTGAAGCTGATGTTCATTCCTTCTGTTGCCATCAGCGCTTTGTACTGTTCCGTCAGGGATGCATTGGGTTCAGTCAGAATACGTTCAAAATCTTCTGTGGTTAATGCCTGTAATTCCACACGGATTGGCAGACGCCCTTGTAATTCAGGGATTAGATCTGAAGGGCTGGAAACCTGGAATGCGCCGGAGGCGATAAACAGGATATGGTCTGTTTTTACCATGCCGTGTTTGGTGGATACTGTACAGCCTTCCACCAGTGGCAACAGGTCACGCTGAACACCTTCACGGGAAACGTCAGGGCCTGAGGTCTGGCCGCGTTTGCAGATTTTGTCGATTTCATCAATGAAGACGATACCGTGCTGTTCAACCGAATCAATGGCCTGTTGTTTCAATTCTTCCGGGTTAACCAGTTTAGCGGCTTCTTCTTCCACCAGCAGTTTGAAAGCATCTTTGATTTTCAGCTTACGGGATTTATGTTTTTGACCGGCAAGGTTCTGGAACATGGATTGCAATTGGTTAGTCATCTCTTCCATGCCAGGAGGTGCCATGATCTCTACGCCCACCGGTGTGGTGGCAACATCGATCTCGATTTCTTTGTCATCAAGCTGGCCTTCACGTAACTTCTTACGGAATGCCTGACGAGCGGCTGAAGGCTCAGATTGCGTCTCCGCTTGTCCCCAGTTATTTTTTGCTGGTGGGATTAAGACATCCAGAATGCGCTCTTCTGCCAACTCTTCAGCTCGGTAACGGTTTTTTTCAATGGATTGCAGACGAACCATTTTAACCGCAGCATCGGTCAGATCGCGGATGATGGAGTCTACTTCTTTACCAACATAGCCAACTTCGGTGAATTTTGTCGCTTCAACTTTGATGAATGGCGCGTTCGCCAGTTTTGCTAGCCGCCGGGCGATTTCGGTTTTACCGACACCTGTTGGGCCAATCATCAGAATATTTTTAGGCGTCACTTCATAACGCAGCATTTCATTCAGCTGCATACGACGCCAGCGGTTACGGAGTGCGATAGCTACAGCACGTTTCGCTTTGTCCTGACCAATGATGTGGTTGTCAAGTTCGCTGACAATTTCGCGTGGAGTCATTTCAGACATACTATCTACCCTTACGCTTTTGAAGGAAGTTCTTCGAAGTTGTGATTATGGTTGGTGTAAATACAGATATCACCGGCAATTGTCAGTGCTTTCTCTGCAATTTCTCTGGCACTGAGATCGGTATTTTCCAGCATTGCCCGTGCAGCGGATTGCGCGTATGGACCACCGGAACCAATGGCAATCAGGTCATTTTCCGGCTGAATGACATCGCCGTTACCTGTAATGATCAGGGAGGTATTTTCATCTGCGACTGCCAGCAATGCTTCCAGTTTGCGTAGCATGCGGTCGGTCCGCCAGTCTTTGGCAAGTTCAACGGCTGCCTTGGTCAGATGCCCTTGATGCATTTCAAGTTTACGTTCAAACAGTTCAAACAGAGTAAAAGCGTCTGCTGTACCGCCAGCAAAACCCGCGATTACTTTGTCATTATAGAGGCGGCGAACTTTGCGGACATTGCCTTTCATGACGGTATTACCCATCGTTGCCTGTCCATCACCACCGATTACGACTTGGCCGTTACGGCGAACACTTACGATTGTAGTCACGAGTAAGCCCTTGGTTACAAAAATAGATAAATGTGGCGCACGGTACTTTCGACAGTGTATATGGCTATCGAAAATACCGTGTGCACGGTGTTAGCAGTATAAATGGGGGAGAATTATCATTTTTCAACCCCCAGTAACACGGAGAATGCAACCGGGTACGCCAGCGCCTTTCAGGCGTTCCTGCATTTTTCCTGCGGTGCTTTTACTGTAAGGGCCAAGAACGACACGATGCCAGCCGTCTCCGGTGGTGATTTGGCTTTCAATACCCGCAAATGCCAGGCTGGCGCGTACTGACTCAGCTTGGTCCATATTGCGGAATGAACCACATTGCAAAATCATACGTTGTGCATTTTCTGTTGGTTTAGGCTTGCTGGTTTCAGCCGTTGGCGGTGTCTGTGGCTGAACTGGCTGAGTCTGTATTTGTTGTTGTGGCAATGTTTGCTGAGGTTGCGGATGTGGTCTTGTTTCCAGCGGTTGTTGCGTCTCTGCTGATGGTTTGATGATCACTTGTGAACGCGGCACTTGAACGCCATTGTATGGAACTTCTGGCAGTGAGGTCGCTGGTTGACGCATATCTGCCTGCATTTGTTCAAGTAATTGTCGTTGTTCTGCGGTCAGCTGAGTTCGTGAATTTGTCTGCCCACCGGATGATGGCTCACGTGGCGTCGCGATACCAACAGGGCGGTTTTCCAATTCTTTGATATAGCGCCAGCGCTCTTCTGGTTTGGGCGGTAAACCATTATTTTGTTGAGGATGTTTTGGTAGTACGTCTGGCGCGCTTTTTTGTCCATTATGGGTAATAAAGTAAAGGCCGCTAATAAAGATAACAACCAATGCTACCGCGACTGCCAGAGTGGTTTTTGGCAGACCCTGGGACTGGTGTTTTTTCTTATCGGTGTTTTTACGGTGGGCGTTTGAACGCCCGCGACTCACATAATCTCGTTGTGCCACTGTCTAATTCGCTGAGTTATTTAAATAAAAGGAAATAAACGACATGTTACTTAACCTGGCGTTATTTGCCTAGCTTTTAGGCGAACAGGTGCTTTGCCGGATGATTAATTCAGATTCCAGTAATTGAGAACCGCCAGATGTTGTATGGCCCTGGATTTGATCCAACAACAATAACATTGCTTTTTGACCAATCTCATAACGGGGTTGTCCAACGGTTGTTAATGGCGGATCGCTGTACATGGCCAGGCTTAAGTTATCAAACCCAATGATGGATAAATCTTGCGGTATTCTTAAGCCCATTCTTTTAGCCTGCCACATAACGCCAATCGCCATCACATCGCTGTGGCAGAAAATAGCTGTTGGGGGTTCTGGCAGAGACATCAGCTGCTCGGTCAGCTTTGCGCCGCTTTCATGGGTAAAGTTACCCTGGACGATATAATCTTCACGGATTGTCCCGCCAGAACGACGCAACGCCTGAATATATCCCTGAAGTCGGTAGCGGCAAAGCAGGATATCGTCCGGCCCGGAGATACAGGCAATGTGTTTATGCCCCAGTGTTTGCAGGTAATGAGTGGCATTGAATGCTGCGGTCAGGTTATCAATATGAATAGTCGGCAGTTCCAGCTCTGGTGCAAATTCGTTTGCCATTACCATAGGGGGCAGGTTTTTTTGTTCTTCTTTACTGGCGTCAAACGGGATATTGGATCCAAGCAGCAACAGGCCATCAATTTGTTTGGTGACAATCAGGTTGAGAAATGTGTGTTGCTGTTTTTGCTGATGTTGACAATCACCGACTAAAACCAGATAACCTTGTTGTGTTGCTGTCTCTTCAATCCCGCAAATCACATCAGTGAAAAAGGGGTCACTGATATTTGGCACTATGACTAAAACCGTTTTTGACTCATTGCGTTTAAGATTGCGGGATAAATTATTTGGGTAATAACCCACAGCCAGTACAGCTTGTTCCACTTTTTGTCGTGTCTGGGAAGAAACCTTTTCTGGATTCATGAGTGTTCTTGATACTGTTGCGGTAGAAACGCCAGCCACTTCAGCGACATCTTTCATCGTTGCGGAGGTGCCATTCTTTTTCTGCTCCAAAACTCACTCCTCATTTCCTGACTGATTAGTTAAACGATTGTCATTTTCTGGTTGCCGAGAGACCGTCAGTGACCTTAGGAAAGTCACGACATTTTGGTTTAAGGTGATGACAATGTTATTAAGGGACCATTCTAAACAGTTTGGCAAATTCGTTTGTTCTTTAGTTTGTAAAAAAGTGTGATATGAATCATTTATTCGATATGGCTCGCAAATTAGTGAATAATTTTTTATTAATTGAGGATGACTTAGTGTGATGTTACTAATTCGTTAATAGAAGTATGCTTAATCTGATAACGTTATATGTTTTAAAATAAAGATGATTAATCACTAACCATCCGTTGGGTCAACATCAATATTCCATTTCACTTTCCGGGTTTGCGGCAGAGCCATTATTTGTGGATAAACCATCATCATGATTTTTTGTAAAAAAATTCTGGATGGATGTTGAATCAATAGTTGCCAGCGATAACGTCCACCTCTTTTTGCCTGTAATGCGGGAACTGGCCCCATTATCCATAAGTTATCATCACGCAGAGGATGATTTTCAAAAAGCAGGCGTAATTGCTGTAAAAAAGCCGGTGCTTGCTGATTATCGTGATCTTCTGACCGCAAGATAATATGGCTGGTAAATGGCGGCAAAAATACACTTTGGCGTTCATCCATCGCTTGAGTAGCGAAGGTATCGTAGCCTTTATTTAACAAAATTTGCAGTAACGGATGGTCAGGATGATGAGTTTGGAGAACCACTTCTCCTTGTTTACCTGCCCGGCCAGCCCGACCGGAAACTTGTGTATAAAGCTGTGCGAAGCGTTCTGCTGCCCGGAAATCGGCTGAGAACAGGGCACCGTCAACATCCAGCAAAGCGACCAGTGTGACATCGGGGAAATGGTGGCCTTTTGCCAGCATTTGGGTACCAATCAATATACGGCTACCACCAGCGTGAATGTCGGCCAGTTGTTGTTCCAGTGTTCCTTTGCGGCTGGTGGTATCCCGGTCAATGCGGGTAACCGGTACATCAGGGAACAGCGTAGCAATACCGTCTTCAAGCTGCTCTGTACCCAAGCCAACAGGTTGAAGATGAGTTGAGCCACATTGTGGACATTGGCGGGGAACCGGGCGTTGGCTGTCACAATGATGGCAACGCAACTGACGATGGTGCTGATGCAAGGTGTAATAATGGTCACAACGTTGGCATTCTGCAATCCAGCCACATTCATGGCAGAGTAGGGCAGGTGAGTAACCACGGCGATTGAGAAACAGCATGACCTGATTGTCGGCTTGTAGGTGTTCTTCAATGCGCTTTATCAGTGGTTGAGATAACCCGACTTTGAGTGGCAAGCCTTTTAAATCCAACAGATGTTGAGTTGCTGATTGGGCATGGCCTGCTCGTTTGGATAATGTTAGCTGGCGGTATTTGCCCTGTTGTACATTATAAAGTGTCTCCAGTGCCGGAGTGGCAGAACCCATAATCACCGGGATATTCTCTTTTTTTGCCCTGAATACGGCTAAATCACGGGCATGGTAACGCCAACCTTCCTGTTGTTTGTAAGAGCTGTCGTGTTCTTCATCAATAATGATGACGCCAAGGCAGGCAAAGGGGGTAAATAAAGCTGAACGTGTACCGATGACAATCGCGTTCTCACCACGTTGCGCCCGTAGCCATACAGCAAGGCGTTCACTGTCATTCAGTGCTGAATGAAGAACATCAACCGGAGCATTGAAGCGTTCTCTGAAACGATGGATTGTCTGTGGTGTCAGGCCGATTTCCGGTACCAGTATCAGCGCTTGTTTACCTTGCGTCAGAATGTTTTCCAGCACACTGAGATAAACTTCTGTTTTACCTGATCCGGTAATACCAGCCAGTAACCAAGGAGAAAATTGCTGGTCTTCTGCGCGGATAGCGCCAACCGCTGTGGCTTGTTCTGTGTTTAATTTTAGGCGTTCGCCGGTGATTTGGAAGTGATTTCGCCAGTTCTGAGATTCAGGTTGCACCGGGTATAAATCAATAAGTGACTTCTTTTTGAGTGACTGGAAGGCACTTTCGCTTAATTCCAGCTCTGTAATCTGATGGCGATATATCGCTTTCTGGCGCAGTGCTGCCAGTACCTGTTGCTGTTTTGGTGAACGTTTCAATTGTGCCAAGGGTATTTCAGTTCCCGCCGGAGTCAGTTGCCATTGCCAGAGCGGGGCAGATTCAGCGGGTTTTCCTTGACGAAGCAGTATCGGCAATGCATGGAACAGCACTTCTCCGATGGGATAATGGTAATAGCTGGATGCCCAGAGTAATAATTGCCAGAGATCTTCTGCAAACAGGGAGTGAGTATCGAGAATAGATTCTATTGATTTCAGTTGTTCTGTTGGAATATCACTGCTATCAGTGGTTCCTGTGACAATGCCAATCGCCTTGCGGTTGCCAAATGGGACGGCTACCCGCATTCCTGCAACGGGTACTTGGCTCTCTGCGGGCAACAGATAATCAAAAGAGCGGGCAAGGGGGATAGGCAGGGCAACCTGAACAACAGCCATAAAATTATTCCTGGCAATCAATAAATAAAGCAAAGATGGCCTATAGAGTATCATAGACAATCAACGGATTTCATTGCGGGATAGGCAGATATTCTGTATGATCCGCCGCCTTTGGTACAAAAGATACCAAACTTAATTTTATCAACACGACGTGTGGTGTCTGGCGGCAACAGGGCTGGATAGCGACACGGCCTTAACAGAGGTTATCCCATGAAAAAAGATATTCATCCTAAATATGAAGCAATTACTGCAACTTGTTCTTGCGGTAATGTAATGCAGATCAAATCTACCGTTAATCGCGCTCTGAATCTGGACGTATGTGGTCAATGCCACCCATTCTATACTGGTAAACAACGTGATGTTGCTACCGGTGGTCGTGTTGATCGCTTCAACAAACGTTTCAATGTTCCAGGTGTTGGCAAGTAATTGCCAAATTGTGTCTGCTGATACAGCAGATCAACTGGTACGAACAAACGCCCGATGTTTTGCATCGGGCGTTTTGTATTTTAACAATCGGGTGTTTTGTATTTTAACGTAGTAAAAAACCCCCTGAATTTCGCAGGAGGTTTCGTTATGCCACTATCAATATTCCCAGGTATCGGGATCAATGCCTAATTCCCGCATGATCCCTTTAGCGGCCTCTGGGATTTCGTCATTACGCTCTTTGCGTAAATCAGCGTCATCGGGCAGTGGTTGCCCGGTGAATGCATGTAGGAATGCTTCACACAGCAATTCACTGTTAGTCGCGTGACGCAGGTTATTTACCTGGCGACGGGTGCGCTCATCAGTGAGGATCCTCAACACTTTCAAAGGAATTGAAACTGTGATTTTCTTCACCTGTTCGCTTTTTTTGCCATGTTCAGCATAAGGGCTGACATATTCACCGTTCCACTCAGCCATGGGGTACCTTAAATAGTCGTGAAGTCATAAAAGTAAGCCGGATAACAGAACCCGCTTTCGTCGCAAAATATTGCCATTTTATCGTGATTTCCTTATCAATTATACAGTTATAGTATATGCGATAAGATAATGACGACTAATAATAAAAGCAGCATAGTTGTGATGGATAATTATCCCATTACTTAATCTAACCGTAAAGAGGTTTAGATGTCTAGATGTGTTGACGTCTATTGTGGTGGCGGGTATTCTTCCCTGACTTGAATTTATGGCAGGCAGTGGTGACTGATATGACACGCAAACAGGCAACAATAGCAGTTCGCAGTGGGCTGAATAATGATGAGCAGTATGGTTGTGTTGTTCCGCCTATTTATCTTTCCAGTACCTATAATTTTACAGATTTTAATCAGCCGAGAACACATGATTATTCCCGCAGGGGTAATCCAGGCCGCGATATGGTGCAGAGGGTATTGGCTGAACTGGAGGGGGGAGTCGGCGCTGTTATGACCAGCAGCGGCATGTCAGCGATTCACCTGTTATGTACGGTTTTTCTTAAGCCGGGTGATCTGTTGGTTGCTCCCCATGACTGTTATGGCGGCAGCTACCGTTTGTTTGACAGCCAGAGTAAACGTGGTGCTTATGACGTGGTTTTTGTCGATCAGAGTGATGAACAGGCGTTAAAGCAGGTATTGTCCAGAAAGCCAAAGCTGGTATTAATTGAAACGCCAAGTAATCCTTTATTGCGTATCGTGGATATTGCCCATATATGCCGGCTTTCCCATGAGGTCGGTGCGACAGTGATTGTTGATAACACTTTCCTGAGTCCTGTATTACAAAAACCGCTGGCATTGGGGGCAGATCTGGTTGTTCATTCCTGTACTAAATATCTTAACGGACATTCTGATGTTATTGCCGGAGCCATTATTGCAAAAGATGAAGATATTGCGACGGAGCTTGCCTGGTGGGCGAATAATATTGGTGTGACCGGTGCGGCGTTTGATAGTTATCTTCTGTTGCGTGGGATGCGTACTTTATCGCCACGGATCCTTTTACAGCAAAATAATGCGCGGGAGATTGTGAATTATCTTCAACAGCAACCGTTAGTGAAGAAACTTTTTTATCCTGCTTTAAAAGATCATCCAGGGCATGAAATTGCCTGTAAGCAACAATCCGGTTTTGGTGCAATGATAAGTTTTGAGTTAGATGGCAGTGAATCGGCAATACGCTGTTTTCTGTCTGAGTTGAAATTATTTACTTTGGCGGAATCGTTGGGAGGCGTGGAAACGTTGATTTCCCACACTGCTACCATGACTCATGCGGGAATGTCAGCACAGGCAAGAGCGGAAGCGGGTATTACGGATTCACTGTTGCGTGTTTCTGTGGGTATTGAAGATAGTCAGGATTTAATCGCTGATTTAGAAAATGCATTTCAGGCAGTATTAAAGGAGTGACCATGAGTGCACTGGCAGTAGCAGGGGCGGAAAATGGCCGCCAATTACATAAGTTTGGTGGTAGCAGTCTTGCGGATGTGAAATGTTATCAACGGGTAGCCAAGATTATGGCTAATTATAGCCAACCTGGTGATTTGATGGTGGTATCCGCGGCAGGCAGCACAACCAACCAGTTAATTAACTGGCTTAAACTCAGCCAGAACGACCGTATTTCTGCCCATCAGGTACAGCAGGTTTTGCGCCGTTATCAGCAGGATCTTATCAGAGGTTTGCTGCCTGAAACTGTTGCTGAAGAGCTGGTGAAGCGTTTTATTGCCGATCTTGAAAGGTTGAGTGCATTACTGGATAAACCGGTAAGTGATGTGACTTATGCAGAAGTTGTGGGTCATGGAGAGATCTGGTCTGCACGTTTAATGTCAGCGGTACTTGAAGCTCAGGGCATCGCCAGTGACTGGGTGGATGCCCGTCAGTTTTTACGCGCGGAACGGGCGGCTCAACCTCAAGTTAATGTTGACCTTTCTCAGCCATTACTGAATCAGTTGTTAACTCAAAATCTTAATAAGAGACTGGTTGTAACGGGGTTTATCTCCAGTAATCATGATGGAGAAACGGTTTTACTGGGGCGAAATGGCAGTGACTACTCGGCGACGCAGGTTGGTGCTCTGGCAGGGGCTAAACGGGTAACTATCTGGAGTGATGTCGCTGGTGTTTACAGTGCTGATCCGAGAAAAGTAAAAGACGCTTGTCTGTTACCTTTATTACGTTTGGATGAAGCGAGTGAACTTGCTCGTCTTGCCGCACCTGTGCTGCATACTCGTACCTTACAGCCTGTTTCCGTCAGTGATATTGATTTACTGCTGCGTTGCAGCTACCAGCCGGAGCAGGGTTCCACCCGTATTGAAAGGGTTTTGGCTTCCGGGACTGGGGCAAAAATTGTCACCAGCCATGATGACGTTTGTCTGATTGAGTTGCATGTGGCTGCTCATAATGATTTTAAACAGATATATAAAGATATTGATCTGTTGTTAAAACGGGGACAAATCCGCCCATTGGCAACCGGTATCCATCCGGACTGTAATCTGATTCAGCTCTGCTACACTTCCGAAGTGGTGAATAGTGCACTGGAGGTTTTGGAAGATGCTACGCTGCCGGGGAAACTTTCCCTGAAAGAAGGATTGGCGTTGGTGGCGCTGGTTGGGGCGGGTGTCTGTAAGAATCCATTGCATTGCCATCGTTTTTATCAGCAGCTTAAAGATCAGCCGGTAGAATTTATCTGGCACGCGGAGGAGGGTATCAGTCTTGTCGCTGTGTTGCGGACCAATCAGACGGAACATGTGATTCAGGGGCTGCATCAGAGTTTGTTCCGTGCTGAAAAGCGAATTGGCCTGATTTTGTTTGGTAAAGGGAATATTGGCTCCCGCTGGTTGGAGTTATTTGCCCGTGAGCAGAAAAATATTTCTGCCCGCAGTGATTTTGAATTTATTCTGGCAGGAGTGGCTGATAGTCGCCGGAGTTTACTCGACTATCAGGGGATTGATGCCAGCCGGGCATTAGCTTTCTTTGATACTGAAGCGACAGAGCATGATGTTGATGAGTTGTTCCTGTGGATGCGGGCACACCCTTATGACGATCTGGTGATCCTGGATGTGACAGCCAGTGAAGAACTGGCCCAATGTTACAGTGATTTTGCCAGTTATGGTTTCCACGTTATCAGTGCTAATAAAATTGCCGGTGCTTCCAGTAGTAACGATTATCGTCTTATTCGTGATGCATTTGCCAAAACCGGTCGTCACTGGTTTTACAATGCAACTGTTGGTGCAGGCTTACCGATCAACCATACAGTGAGAGATTTACGCGAGAGTGGCGATACCATTTTGTCCATAAGTGGTATTTTCTCCGGTACGTTATCCTGGTTGTTTCTGCAATTTGATGGTTCAGTGCCATTCAGTGATTTGGTTGAACAGGCGTGGCAGCAGGGACTGACAGAACCTGATCCACGTATTGATCTGTCTGGTCAGGATGTCATGCGTAAACTGATTATCCTCGCCCGTGAAGCTGGCTATGAGATTGAGCCAGAGCAGGTGCGTGTTGAGTCATTAGTTCCGAAAGAAGCGAAATCAGGTTCTATTGAGCAATTCTTTGATAACAGCGGTGCTATCAATGAGCAAATGGTACAGCGATTGGCTGCGGCACAAGAAATGGGTATGGTATTGCGCTATGTTGCCCGTTTTGATGCGAATGGTAAGGCTAAAGTCGGTGTTGAGGCGGTACGTCCCGATCACCCATTGGCTTCCTTGTTACCGTGCGACAATGTATTTGCAATTGAGAGCCGTTGGTATCGTGATAATCCGCTGGTGATCCGTGGGCCGGGTGCCGGTCGTGATGTCACCGCCGGCGCGATTCAGTCTGATCTTAACCGTTTGTCACAACTGCTTTAGGTTGCAAAACCCTCATTTGTTATCTGATGTGATTTCCTTCGCCTGATATTTGAGGTAGCGAGAGGAAGCGTGTTCTGGTAAAGACACCCTTCTTCATCGTTGCCTTGGGCATCTTGATCTGCCAACTCGATATAAACAAAGTTAAATATTCTCTGATGAATTTTTTTCAGATTCAGTATGAATATTACTCATTCTCTTAGCTCAAATTTATTGTTGACTAAAAAATCCCAATCCTTCATCTTATTTAGACGTCTAAACGTATAGGTGGTTAGGTGGTTAGGTGTTTAGATGTTTAAATAAAAGTAACTGGCAAATTATAAGACAGGAAATTATTCCGCTTGTTTAACGAGGTACAGGGTATGAGTTTTTTTCACGCTAATCAGCGAGAAGCGCTAAATCAGAATCTGGCTGAACTGGAAGGGCAGATCCGTGTTTCATTTGAATTCTTTCCACCGCGTACAGCTGAGATGGAAAAAACCCTGTGGAAATCCATTGGTCGCTTGAGCACCCTCAAGCCTAAATTTGTTTCTGTTACTTATGGGGCTAACTCTGGTGAACGTGACCGTACCCATAGCATTATCAAAGGAATAAAAGAGAAAACCGGCCTTGAGGCTGCTCCGCACCTCACCTGTATTGATGCCAGCCGCGATGAATTGTGCGAAATCGCCCGTGATTATTGGAATAATGGTATTCGTCATATTGTGGCTCTGCGGGGTGATTTACCTGATAACAGTGAAAAACCCAAAATGTATGGGGCTGATCTGGTTGAATTACTTAAGAAAGAAGCTGATTTTGATATTTCAGTGGCTGCTTACCCTGAAGTTCATCCTGAAGCGAAAAATTCTCAGGCTGATCTGATTTGCCTGAAACGAAAGATTGATGCGGGTGCGAACCGTGCGATTACTCAATTCTTCTTTGATGTGGAAAGTTATCTGCGTTTTCGTGACCGCTGTGTTGCCGCCGGAATTGATGTGGAAATCGTACCGGGTATTTTGCCGGTATCCAACTTCCGTCAGCTAAAACGTTTTGCGACAATGACCAATGTTCGTATTCCAAGCTGGATGACCAGAATGTTTGAGGGGTTGGATGATGATCCTGAGAGCTCTAATCTGGTTGGTGCTTCTATTGCAATGGATATGGTGAAAATTTTAAGTCGTGAAGGTGTGAAGGATTTCCACTTTTATACCTTAAACCGTGCGGAACTGAGTTATGCAATTTGTCATACTCTGGGTGTTCGTCCTTAATCATTGGCTCTTATTAAGAAATGTCGCTTAGTAAGAGCATATTTTTTTCCGCTGTATTGCCATGAATGGTGAGTTCTTATTATCTTTATGGATATTAAGGTTAATATATTTTTGATATAATTACTCTGCGAGTAGACAAATTTGCATTCGATTAAATCATTTATTTGCGGATTTTGTTATTCCTATGTTTCACGAATAATTATTTAACTAGCTGATAAAGAATTCACTCTCCGGTTGAAAGCGTTATTAAATTCGGTTCTTCTTTTAATATGCTGCCTGATTAATCCATTATATATTATTATGTGTCTTTTTACAGGGTATATAAGCATTAATAAAGCCAATGCTTTTTCTCATTTTCACTGATAGATTTATGGTGGGTAGGTTTTTAACCTCTGGTTTTAATTGGTATAATAAAGTTTTAACCGTTGTTTTTACTGTTTTTAACACTTGGTTTTTATTAAGTTTAATCAATGTTAATCATATTCGCTTTTTATCTTTACTGATGTTGTTTTACTGGTGATTATGAATGGTTTTTATAAGTTTTTTATCTTCATAAATCAATCCTTAAATAGCTTGGTGGTATAAAGATACTCCGTTATGTTTTTTTGGATAATATTCTTTTTCTCGCTGATTTATTTTAAGTTTTCTGTTAATAGTATTTAATCGAAAATCATTAACCATTAATCCAAAGTTGAAAAGAAATTGCACGTAAAATAACATTATCCGAATAAATGGATATTAAAGCGCTTTCTCACCAGTTATTTAACAGCATCAGAAAAGATAAAAAGTGAATATAATCCACGTTCGTTAAACATAAAGCACGATATCCGATGATGATTAAACTTAACAAAAAACAGGTGTTAAAAGGGATAAAAACAACGGTTAAAACTTTATGCTAATTAAATCCAAAGTTGAAAAGAAATCGCACGTAAAATAACATTATCCGAATAAATGGATATTAAAGCGCTTTCCCAGTAGTTATTTAACAGCATCAGAAAAGATAAAAAGTGAATATAATCCGCGTTCGTTAAACATAAAACACGATATCCAATGATGATTAAACTTAACAAAAATCAGATGTTAAAAGGGGTAAAAA